>JAJAYX010000486.1 GCA_026785985.1 Rudanella sp.
GCCAGAGACTCCCCGCCCACCCGATTTGTTGCCCGTCGACGATTTTATCAGGATGCCCGAACTGGCTCCGGTTACTCAACCTGTAACTTCGCGTGTTGCGCTTGTTGCCGCGCCCCAAACCAACTCATTGGTTCCGGTTTCTGTGGCCCCCAAACCCGCCGGGTCATCGGCTCAACCCAAGCGAAGCCGAATGCTTAAACCAGCCAAAGCGCGTCGGGCGGGCCGGTGGGGAAGCACCCGCTGCCCGGTTTTTTGAGGGGGTATCAATGTCATTTAGTTAAGGTTTTGGGTATTCTCATGGGTGGCTCGATTGGCCAACGCCTTAACGAAACAACTCCGAATCGTGAATCATAGGGCAATGCCCGAAACGGGCTTCACTTTCAAGGTACGTTAGTTGAAGCTATGCTCTTTAGGGCAAGACTTTAGTTGCTACACAGCTTCAGTATTTTTGCCGGATGAAGCAACGTTCAGCCAGCCACTCGGTTCACAATTTACCAGTGGCAGGGTCATGATAAATTATAGATGCCGAAGCGGGCAATGTTACCCGATACGCCGTAGAACGCAGGCTGATCGACGCGGAACAGGCATACCACCGCCGTTGTCTGCGAAACGAGGTCTTTGTTCGACAGTTTCAGGTTGTTGGTCAATGTCTAGCCCGTGCCACTTCGGGCCGTAATATCCCCCTGCACAGGTACATCGACCACCGTGGTGGCGTGGGCCGATTGGCTTAACGAAAAAAGGGTAGCAACTAAGCCGGGTAGCCAGGCAAAAGATCGGTGAGAGACCGCCAGTCGGGAAAGGAAACGGAATAACATTTGTTTGGAGGAGTTTAAATACTCGACAAAACTACCCTCTAACAAATGCAACTTTTTATCAGAATCAGGCTATGGATACTCAACATCAATCAAAATGGGTTTATTTAAATTGAATTAATCCGGTTTTTGCCTCAAAATCAAGGGCGGGGCTACCGTAGTGTCCCGAACATATCCTAATGGCTGATAATCTATTTCTAAAAAATTCTCCGCCGATTTCAGCCAAATCTGTTCCACAAAATGGACGTGTTCAGAATTCACTCTTAAAGCTGAAGAGTACGGAATGCTGAATCATTAGTCTGCTTGTTCATTACATAGTCAAAATCAATCCACTTGCCGATATTCTTTTGGAGTCATTCCCGTTTTGGTTTTAAAAAAACGGCCAAAGTTGCTGGGGTCTTGTTTGCCGATCCGGTAAGCAATTTCACTGACGCTCAAATCCGACTGCGATAGCAGCACTTTTGCCTCCAACAAAATCATTTCATCCAGCAAATCACGGGCCGACTGACCGGCTATCGTTTTCACGCATTTGTTAAGGTGATTGGGCGAAATATGAAGCAAATTGGCATAATCAGAAACGGTTTGTTTCTCATAAATAAATTGACTGAGGGCGTTTTTATAGAGTTGAGTAATGCGCAGCGAGGCATTGTCGGTGCGGTCGGCAACCGTATTTTTGTCTGTTGGGGTGGCCCGTTTGAGTTCGGTGAAGAGGGCAAGCAGATAAATTCTGAACAGATCATCTGAGTCGGAACGGCTGCTTTTGTTCTCACTCTCCAGTCGTTCGAGGAGGGGGCTTAGGTTGGTAAATAACTCATTGTCAAGGGACACTAAAGGGTTTCCTAAGAACTTCATGAACGGAAATTCGTTTTCGAGGTCTTGTTTCTGCGAGCGTTTGGTGAGCAGGCCAGTGTCGAAATGGCAGTAATACCCTTTAATGTCTTCACTCATCCAATCGTCGAGGCTGATTTGATGCACGGGTAAGAAAAAGAAGGTATTGGCCCCGAATTCGTAGCGGTTCAGCCCCTTCCGCCGAACCATAGTGCCGTGGGTAATCAGGATAAAATCATTGACCGTTTTCCGGTGGGGAGCCATTGGAAAACGCATCGCCTGCCGTACATCTTCGAGCCGGTTTATATAGAATAGATTATGGTCAATGCCTTTTGCCAAATGCCAGCCGGATTCCTTGAATATGATCCCGCCGAGGGTAGCTGGAGTCACGGTTGGAACCAGCTCTGACTTGTTTTTTGTCATAGGATTCAGTGCTATATGACTATTCTTTTTAGACACTCTTCACCCTTAATGACAAGCAAAAAACAAGCCAATAATCGTCAATATCAATCTTTTGAAATAAGTGCATTTTTTTTGACAGAGTTACCGCCAGGCCGCCGGGCGATTAAAACACGATTAGTAAGGGTGAAAAATCCTGTTTTACCGGGTAATCCTATCGAAAAAATGGGGCCTGTGCGTAACTTAGCTGTGTCTTACCCCGCTTGCTTAACCACATGAAAAACGCTTTATTTTCGCTTTTTTGCCTGTTTTTACTCGACGCGCATGCTCAGACCGATACCACTCGTTTGCCTGTTAACCTTGACGAAGTGCAAGTGGTGGCCCGAAAATTTCCGACCAAAGGGCCTCAATTTTACCAGATCGAAACCATCACCCGTGAACTGATTGCCACCCGTAACCCAATAAACTCCGCCGACCTGTTTGGACAAACTGGCAATGTTTTTGTGCAGAAGAGTCAGGGGGGAGGAGGCAGCCCGGTTTTGCGTGGTTTTGAGTCGAGCCGGGTGCTGATTGTGGTGGATGGCGTTCGCCTGAACAACGCCATTTACCGGGCGGGTCATCTCCAGAACGTCCTCCGTATCGACCCCTCCATGCTCGAACGGGCCGAGGTGTTGTTTGGTCCGTCGTCGCTCATTTATGGCAGCGATGCCCTCGGCGGGGTCATGTATTTCCAGAGCCGCAACCCTGAACTATCGGAAGCCAAAAACTGGGTGGTGAAACCCGGAGCTTACCTGCGCTATGGCTCGGCCACGGGCGAGCGAACGGCCCACGCCGATGTGAGTGCAGGAAACAATAAACTCGGTTTTCTGACCAGCCTAACCTACGCCAAATTCGGCGACATGGTGCAGGGTAATCGTCGCCGGGCTGCCTACCCGAATTTTGGAAAGCAGTTTCAGTATGTAGAACGAGCTAACAATGAGGATGTTGTCCGTACTAACTCAAACCCGAACCGGCAGGTTGGGTCGGCATATCACCAGATCGACTTCTTACAAAAAGTATTGTTTCGCCCCTCCAACGGCGTGCAGCATATGCTCAATGTGCAATATTCAACCACCGGCAACGTGCCGCGCTACGACCGCCTGAGTGAACTATCCAGTGGAAAACCGCGCTTTGCCGAATGGTATTACGGCCCCGAAAATCGCCTGCTCACCGCCTACAACCTAACGCTCTCCCGTTCAACAGCCTTCTACGACCGGGCCATACTAACGGCTGCTTACCAGGCCATTAGCGAAAGCCGGATCAGTCGCCGGTTGGGAGCCGCCACCCGGAGCGAACAGCAGGAACGGGTAGGTGTGTGGTCGCTGAATGCCGATTTGCAGAAGCAGGCCGGTGAACACCTGATTCAGTACGGGGTTGAGGTTACGCACAATACCGTGAACTCCACGGCCCAAACCGTGAATGCCACCACCGGAGCCGTTGGCCCGTTCAACTCGCGCTATCCCGATGGCGGCAGCACCCTCCGAACGGCGGGATTATATCTAAGTGATCAACTGACCCTGAATAAGCAGTTTGCACTCAATGCGGGCCTGCGCTACAGCCTGTCAGACCTGACTGCCCGGTTCATCGACAAAACGTTTTTCCCGTTTCCATTCAATTCCATTCAGCAACAACCCAACGCGCTCACCGGAAACCTTGGTCTGTTGTATAGCCCCAACGAACGTACTCGCATCGCCCTGTTGGGATCAACGGGTCTTCGCGCGCCTAATGTGGACGATCTGACGAAGGTGTTCGACTCCCGAGCGGGTTCGTTGGTGGTGCCAAACCCAGCCATCAAACCCGAATACACCTACAATGGTGAACTGTCGGCGAGTCGGTGGTTGTGGAGTTGGCTGCGGCTGGAAGGAACCTATTTTTACACCCTGTTCGATAAGGCGATTGTGGTGGATGCGTTCACGCTCGACGGGCAAAGTAAGGTACCGTATGCCGGTCAGTTGAGCCAGGTGTTGGCGGCCCAAAATAAGCGGAGTGCCATTATTCAGGGGTGGAACGTAGCGGCTCTTGTTCGGTTAAATAGCCAGCTTACCCTAAGTAGCACCCTCAATCACACCAACGGCAGCATCAACGATGCCACCAACACCCCACTCGATCACATTCCGCCCATCTTTGGCCGAACCGCGCTTTTTTACCAAAATAAGAAGGTGCAGGCCGAAGCCTGGGCTATGTATAATGGCTGGAAACGAATTGGTGATTATAACCCCGACGGCGAAGACAATGCCCAATATGCCACTCCCGGCGGAATGCCCGCCTGGACAACGGTAAATGTGCGGGCCTCGGTGAAGGCCGGGCCGTATCTAACTGTTCAGGCGGCTATAGAGAATCTATTCGACGTGAACTACCGCTATTTTGCCAGTGGTATCAGCGCACCGGGGAGGAATGTGGTGGTCACTTTACGGGTGAAGATGTGAACAGTTTTTCAGTGGACAGTTTTCAGCCATTTCCGTGAGAGTTCTTTGATAAGTTCCACTAATTTGCCGTATTCGCTGGGCTTGGAAACGAAAGCGTTGGCTCCCTGTTGAATTGCCTGCTTTTGATCGGTCTTGTTAGACGAAGTACTCAGTATAACTATGGGTAGTTCCACATCAGATAGGGCCAGCCGAACCGCTTGCAATGTCTCAAAACCACCCATACGAGCCATATTAAGATCCAGTAAAACAAGTTTAGGCAAAGCAGAAGCCTGTTGAAGCTGAGTCAATAACTGGTCGCCATCATCTATGGTATGAACGGTTACCTCGGGATTGGCCTGCCTGAATGCCTCCCTGACCAGTAATTGATCATCGCTATCGTCATCAACAAGCCAAACCGAGGGCGCAGTTTTGGTGTTCATAGGCATGAGCATGTAAATACAGTAGAGGTTAGTTGCTGTAGGTTGTGTAAAAGTAGGCTGTTTGACAGGTTAAAACATTAACTACCTAAGCAAATTTGGTTAATTTCTTATGAAATTTATAAAACTGTATATGGTACTGGGCCGGTATTCCCTATTATTTAGACCTGGTGAATACAGGCGTCAACTACGAAACAAGATAGCGGTTTTTAAAGCGCAGACAGCTACCAAAAAGGCCGTTTGCCTGACCCTGATTACAACCTACGGGCTGGTCAAAAACGAACACGCCACCTCGCTGGTGCAAAATGACCTAACCATAAATGTGCTGTTCGGCGGGTAAGCCCCGCTCCCCGAAACGTATCAACCCAAAACCGGGTTATCCAGTCAACCAATCGCCCACCCAATCATGCGTCCGGTTTTATACATTATTCAGTATACACTAGTTATTGCCTTTCTTTTTTCCTGCTCCAACGACAAAACCGATGAAGCCGCCCAGTTTTTTTTGCGGGGCAATGTGCAGTTGCAGAAACGGGAATACCGCGAAGCAATCCGATATTATACGGAAGCAATCAAGAAAAAAGACGATTTCGCCGATGCTTACAGCAATCGGGGATTGGCCCAGTTTCGCAACGGCGACCGCAAAGCGGCCTTGGCTGATTATACTAAAGCTATTGAAACTGATCCCGATTTTGAAGCCGCCTACTTCAATCGCGCCGAAGCCCGGCTCGAAACCGGCGAGCCCAACGGTGGTTTGGCCGACCTTCAACGCATCGAAAAAATGTACCGCGATTCCACGTTTTATCAGACTCGTTTGGGCGATGCCTATGTGCGGCTGAACAACCCGTCGATGGCGCAGGCGGCCTATGACAAGGCCATCCGGCTAAACCCCAAAAACACCGAAGCCCTGACCAACAGGGGTGCCTTGTTTTTTAATCAGAAACAATACGAAGCGGCCAACGCCGACATCAGCGCGGCCCTCACCCTCGACCCAAAGCTGGCCGAAGCACTGAACAACAAAAGCCTGATTCTGGCGCGTGAGGGGCGTTTTCGGGAGGCTTTGCCTTTTGTGGAACGGGCGTTATCGGAGCAGGTCGGCCAACCCTATTACCTCAACAACAAGGCGTATCTGTTGCTCATGCTCAACCGCCCCGACGAAGCCCTGCCCCTGCTCCGCGAGTCGCTCCGGCGCGACAATACCAATGCCTGGGCGCACCGCAATTTGGGGGTATATTTTCTGAACAAAAGCAAGGCCGCCGAAGCCCTGCCCGAACTCCGGCAAGCCGAAAAACTCGATGCCTCCGTCGATCAACTGTATTTTTATGTAGGTCAGGCGTATTTTGCCACCGGAAATCGCGCCAAAGCCTGCGAAGCCTGGGGTCGGGGCAGCACAGCAGGCGACAAACTGGCCCGAAAATACCGAACCATCAATTGTCAATAAACCAGCACCATTATGACTGTTCGCCCACTTTGTATCCTCTTCATGCTGCTCTCCCTGAACACCATTGCCCAACAACCCAGGAAACCCCTCACTGCTCTGCTGGGTGCCTTTGGGGCCGAGGTTGCCCTGGTGAAGCAAACCCTTACCGATCCAAAATCAATGAGTTTGAATGGCATTCAATTCACCACCGGACGGATTGGTAATCAGGATGTGGTGGTGGCCGAAACGGGAATCGGTAAGGTAAACGCGGCCATGACCACGGCCCTGCTACTGAATTATTTTCAACCGCAGCGGGTCATTTTCACGGGCATTGCGGGTGGTATCAACCCCGACCTCCAACCGGGCGATATTGTGATTGCCAGCCAGATTGCCCACCACGATTTCAATTCGCTGAGTATGATGGCCGAACCCACCACGCGCACCCTGAACCCCCTAACCAAAACCCTGAACCCCTTGTATTTTCGGGCCGATTCGCTCCTGCTGAAACGGGCTACGCAAGTAATCGACGGTGTGCTGTTTGAGGAAATTCCGCTGGCCAACGGCCAACTCTCGACCAGGCCAGTGCGGGTGTTGGTTGGCATCATCGTCACGGGCGATCAGTTCATCTCGTCGGCAACCAAAGTGGCCCAACTCCGGGCCGATTTTAAGGCCGATGCCACCGAAATGGAAGGAGCCGCCGTTGCCCAGGTGTGTTATCAACTCAAAACGCCCCTGCTCGTGATCCGGTCTCTGAGCGACCGTGCCGATGCCGAAGCTGCCGTAGCTATCCGCGCCTTCTACCCCACAGCCGCCCGCAATTCAGCCAAATTAGTGCTGGCACTGGTAAAGGGTTTGTAACTACGCTACAACCCATCCCGCAACTCGACCAGAAACGTTTTTAGCTTTTCTAATTTTTCGATGGATTGCCGGATCGTATCGTTACGCCCGTCTTTGTTGTGCAGGTAGTCGCGGGCAGCGGGCAGTTTAAGCCCTTTCGTTTGAACCAGGTCAAAAATTTTGCGGATATGGTCGATGTCGGCCTGGGTATAGATACGGTCGCCCGCTTTGTTTTTTTTGGGTTTCAGGCTTGGAAAATGTTCCTCATAAAACCGAAGTTTCGAGGCATTGACCTTAAATTGCGCGGCCACCTCCCGAATCGTGAAATATAATTTACCAATGTTTTGCATAGAGATGGGAGCAGGGATGGGTTTGTACAACGGACCGCGTTCCCGTCATTTTTCTGTAAATTTGCGGAATTCAACTCATTGCACCGCATGACATCCCGTGAGATTCGCCAGCAGTTTTTAGATTTTTTTCAGAGTAAAGGCCACCTGATTGTTTCCTCAGCCCCCCTTGTCGCCAAAAACGACCCGACGCTGATGTTCAACAATTCGGGGATGGCCCAGTTCAAAGATTTTTTCCTCGGTAATGGTACTCCGCCCGCCAAACGGGTGGCCGATACCCAAAAGTGCCTGCGCGTGTCGGGGAAGCACAACGACCTCGAAGATGTGGGCTTTGATACCTACCACCACACCATGTTCGAGATGCTGGGGAACTGGTCGTTTGGCGATTATTTCAAGAAAGACGCGCTCGAATGGTCGTGGGAATTGCTGACGGAGGTATTCAAACTACCCGAAGACCGCATTTATGTCTCCGTATTTAAGGGCGACGAAAAAGACGGCGTTCCCTTCGATCAGGAGTCGTGGGACATCTGGAAGGGCATTATGGGGCGGTCTGGCGAACCGGACGAAAGCCGGATTATTCTGGGC
>JAJAYX010000487.1 GCA_026785985.1 Rudanella sp.
AGCGTGCCCGACCCGGCCCAAGGGCGCAAGTTGTCGGTGTCGCTCACTGCAGAGGTTGCGGCACCGTGTGCGTATCGGCCGCGCCCACCGCCAGCCGGATGTAGGAGACAAAAGACTGGTCACGGTCTTCAGAGATGTTGGCGTGGAACCGCATGGCGTTCAGTTTCACATCGGCAGGAAAAATGCGCGGCAGGTCAAACACTTTCACCTCATCGACATAAACCCGGAGCCGCTGTTTTTGCCGCCACATCGCGATGTGAAACACCTTGCCGTTGTTGTCGGGATTGAGGGTGTAGGCCATGTCGCGTTCCCCGCGCAGGTCGGTGTAGTCGCCATTTTCGTCGGTCTGGAGAAGTTCGGCATTACCCACGCCCATGCCCCCGGCCAGCAAAAACGTGGCTCCCCGGCCAGCCGCCGGGTTCCAGACGCGGTCATTGTTCTTTTTGGTCTCGAGGAAGGTCGTGTAGAATTGCTGCTGGTGGGCATACTCTTTGTCGCGACCGGCATAAACGAAGTCATATTCGAGTGTGAAATTGTCGGGCAGATTTTTTACGAAATCGGGAATAAACGACGCGGTTTCGACCTTGCGAAGCCGGAGCCACTTACCCGGTTTACCCTCGATGGTGACTACCTCTGCCGAACCGTTGGTGTTCCACTTGGCCGGAAAATCGCCGACGGCATCCTGACTGAAATCTTCGGCGGCCACGATTTTTTCGCCCGCCACAAAATCAAACTTGCTGTACGATTTCAGCGGAGCCGGTTCGTCGGGGCTGTTGGCGGGGGCACCCCCGCTGCGGCCCGCCGTTGTGCCTGAGCCGGTGCGGTCGGCATTGGTATCGCCCGATTGGTCGGCGTTTGGTCTGCCCGACGGATTAGCTGTGCCACCGGCGGGTTTCTGGTCGTTAGCGGGCTTCTTTTCTTTCTTTTTAAAGATGTTGCCGATGCCTTCTTCCACTTTATCCAGACCCCGGTTAATGCCCTGATCGACGCGACCGTTAACGCGCCCTTCCACGTTCCGATTGACGGTTTCTTTGGGGTCTGCCACCCGCACCTGAGCCTGAGCGGTGAGGGCCGCCGTGACGCTTACGCCAAAAATAATTCCTGCAAATAGATAGTTCATGGCTGACTGGTTCTGATAGTTGTTTGTTGAAACATCCGAAACATACAACGCTATCTGGTTGACCTTCCGACCGAGTGAACCCGCTCCGGCTTTGGGTGAGTGAACGCGCCGTTTGGGTAAACCAAGGGGCAACTCATCGCGCTAACTTTCCTGCCAGCAGGCCCGTTGCCCCAAATGAACTGCCGGTACACCCAAACGCCGACGTGGTTAACCGGGCTTTGGTAGCCGGACTTTTTTTTGTAGTATTGATTGGAACAACGTGTTGATTAGAACAAAGTGACGCAAAGCATGATGCGCAGGCTGTTTATTTGGTGGACGATGATTGGCCTGCTCACCGGCCCCGGCATCCGCGCGGTGGCCTCGCCCGATACGCTGCAGCTCAGTCGTTTTCACGACCAAGCGTATGCCTACGACCGGGCCGTGCTGGCCGTTACCAGCCCGGCCCGGTCGTTCCGAAACATCCGGGCGAAGGCCGACTGGCAGCCCCTTCGTCGCAAACAGGCCACCTCGGCGCAACGGGCCTATTGGATGCGCTGGGTGCTGGAAAACGACACCGATTCGGCCCGGACGATCTATGCGTTTGTGCATGATAATCAGACGGCTACGGTCTATCTGGTTTGGCCCGCCCATGTCGATTCGCTGCGAACCGGCTCCATGATACCGGCCCGCTACTGGCCCGCTCCCTACAGCGATCAGTACGTACCTATGCAATTACCAGCCCGCCAACGAGTCACGCTCTATGTGCGGCTGGCCAACGCACCGGGTTTACTACCCGCGCTGACCGGCACCGACCGCCCTCGTCCGTCGCTGGGTGTGCGGATCGAAACCGACGTGTACCACACCCAAAACCGGCTGAACGACTACCAAAAAAACAGCACCGAACTGCTTTACCGCTCCTGGATTCAGGGCGCGTTACTGTTTTGGGTGCTGTTTGTGGGGTTGATCTACGCCCGGTATCGCCAGCCGATCTATCACTATTACTGGCTCTACGGCCTGGCCGGTTGCACGTTTGCGCTGCTCAAAACCCGGTCATACACCCCGCTTGGTTACTGGATTGGTCAGGTTCCGCTGCTCCGGGCGCACCTGCCCGAAACCATCATGTGGCTGTGTCTGGCCGCCTATCTGCTGTTTATCAGCGAGTTGCTCAACCTCCGGCGCGATCATCCCGGCATGGCCCGGCGGTTGCGGATCGCGGCTGCGGGCTTCGCCGGTTTCGGCATCCTGTACGGTTCGGTATTGATGCTGACCAACGACGGCGGGCTGCAACAGGTCGTTTTCTGGGGAACCCGGTTTCTGCTGTTGCCGGTCTATGTGGCGTTGCTGGTGTGGGTTGGTCGGCGGGTGCGGTCGCCCCTGATGCGCTACGTGCTGCTGGGCAACGGCCTGTTGGGCGGGGTGGGGTTGCTGGCCTGGCTGCGGGCGGGTGAGGTGATTTTAAAAGGCGTAACCCTGCCCGGCGGCATCGATAATTTGATGACGGTTTCGTTCGCCGTTTTGCTCGAAATCACGGTGTTTGCCCTGGCTTTGGCCCACCGGATTCAATTAGTCGATCAGGCCCGGCAAGCCAGCCAAACGGCTTACGTCGAGGAAATTGAGCAGCGAACGGCCTATGAAAAACGCCTGGCCGAGGTGGAGATGCTGGCCCTGCGGAGCCGGATGAACCCGCACTTTCTGTTCAACAGCCTGAACACCATCGAGTATTTTGTGCTGAAAGGCGACGAAGAAAAAGCGACCCGCTATCTGTCGAGTTTTTCGCGGCTGCTGCGGCTCATCCTGAATCATTCGACCGAAGAAACCGTGCGCGTATCTGCCGAGCTGACTGGCCTGAGCCTGTATCTGGAGCTGGAAGCCAGCCGCTTCGATGACAATTTTCGCTACACCATCGAAATAGACGCTACCGTAGATACCGACGACGTGCTGATTCCTCCGCTGTTATTACAGCCGTTTGTCGAAAACGCCATCTGGCATGGTCTGCAACACAGCCAACGACCCGACAAACGCCTGTGGGTGCGGGTGTTGCCGGTAGACGACCAGACGATTCGCTTCGAGATCGAAGACAACGGCATTGGCCGCGCACAGGCCGAACAGTTAAAAAGTCAGTCCGTTACCAGCCCCAAATCGCTCGGTATGGACATCACCCGGCAGCGCATCGACCTGTTTAACCGCAATTACCCCACCCAGCTTGATCTGCAACTGATTGACCTCAATCAACAGGGTGAAACCGGCACGTTGGTCAGGATCACCTGTCGGCTGAACGTACCCCGCTTCGTAACATTACAACCCCCGCACTGATGAGAGCCATTCTGATCGACGACGAAAAATACGCCACCGAACTGCTGGCC
>JAJAYX010000488.1 GCA_026785985.1 Rudanella sp.
ATACACTCCTCGGAAGGCGGCGGCAGCGTCAGATGTTAAAAAGACACAGAAAATATAGTGGGGCGGGCTGTGCCTTTAAACAAGGCACAGCCCGCGTTTTTTTCTACAAAAAATTTGTTCGTCTGAAATTAATTAAGTAGGCTTGCCGTTACATCATTGGCTCAGATGCTCTTAGCAGGTACAAACCGCGTCAACACAGTCGCTCAGAAGGGTTTCCTCTGTGGAAACCCTGTGGAATAAGAGGGGGACGGTGATTAGCATGAGGTAGTCAACGGTTAACTTAAAGCTTGTTTGTTGTATCTTTGTTATGGGTAGTCAGCGGTTACCCAGAAGTGTGTAGAACGATTTGTGAACCTGAAAACTTCTTAAAATTATGTGGTTTATTGTCCCATTCCTGATTGTCAAGTGGCTCACTGAAGCTGTTTTGAACCTCATCGCCGATGCCTTGCGTCCAAACATTCCGCAGTACAAACAGGCGGTTTAAGGACGAAAAGATACTCTGTACGCAAGGGGCTGGCATTACCAGCCCCGTGCGTGTTTCAGGATAGTATGAAAGCTATGACTCAAAATAGGCTCATTGACATTAGTACAGCCTACGAGCAGGCAGTGTCCAGCGTGTACGCCCGCTGGCGTGAGCAGCGCGAAACAGACATGGTTAGTGGACTTCGGCAGACGCTAACTACGCTGCTAACGATTTCAGACAGTAGTTACTCCAACAAATTATATGCCCGCCGATCCCTGAGCGATGACGAGCTGCTGGTGCTGGCTGAGTTTTTTGAACTCATTGAGGAACAGCAGATAATCCTTACTTATATTCAGCTTCGCAGCAACCTCTACCAACTGATCAATAAACTTCCCTTCACGCCTGCTTATCTGGCGCAACGAATGGATATGAATTACTTAACCCTTACGCAGCGGCTCAAACAAGCGGCCTCCTGGAAGCCCGAAGAAATTTGTTTACTTGGCCTAACCCTCCAACGTATTTTGGAGGAAATAAAGGGGCTTATTGCGGAGCCATTACCAAACACGGCAAACAGACCAGATGTTCCAGGCGAGAACTGAAGTCCAGATAGTTCTGGGCATGACTGGAATGGCTGATAAGCTCCAGCAGGCCATACCGGAGAGGTACTCTTTTCAGAAGTGGCTCCTGCTTCAGCAACACAACAACCGCAGCCGCTCGATCTGATGTATTCGACAGGGCATAACTGCCTCGGCAAGACTTAATAGTTCGGTCAGTGATGCCTGCTCTGAAAGCATTAAACCGGCAACACTTAGTGCATTGCTTGTGTCGAAATCCGGGATTGCCTGAAGAAACAGACCCATCTCTTTCATTACTTCGGTAATGTTCCAGCGCATATAGTATTGCCAAAACGTAAACACCTGATCGACCCAACTCCCAAATACCGGGGCAACCCCCGCTTGTGGCACCAGTGTGAACGGCCGATCCAGCCAGTCAGAACCCCAGTGTTCCCCCTGCATACGTAGATGAGGGTCAAAAATCTCACTTTGCATACAATCGCCGGTCATAAATAATTCGCGGCCCCAGACGGTAAGCCATTGGCAATGGATCGAACAAATGGTTTCATCCATTGACGGATGGGTAGGGGAGGGCTGATTCACAAACAGCCTGCGGAATAGTCGTATCATGGTTAGTAGGCAGAAAAGGGAGTTGCAAAAAAGCACCAGCATGATGCCAGTGCTTTTTGCGATAGTATTTGTTGATTGCTCTTACTGCGCCTGTAGGGTAAAGGGTAGCGTCTGGCGCGTACCGGCATGGTCCTGAACCTCTACCGTGAAGGTGTACGAACCGGCAGCCGGGGCGGTAATATCCAGACGAGGGGTAAGCCGGTTCAGGCGAATAGGGACACCCATCCCAAGGGGTTGACCATCCAGTTTAACCGACACAGACGGGATCGTTCCGGGCAATACCCGAAGTGTATAAGCATCCCAGCTCGTCACCCGTTCCGGACTGATATTCAGATGGATACTCACCTCTGATTTAATAGGCAGGGGGGTGGGCAGGGGTTCATTGGTCAGTGTAAACGGAAACTCCGTTTGTACCTGGAGACTTTCGTCCACGCAGCCCGTTAATCCCGTTAGCGCCGATAACAACCAGCCGGCAAGAATGATTTTTTTCATGATAACAAAAGGGTTAATGATTAACGAAAGAACGTAAAACGAACCCCGACCAGACCCGCCGTTCGGAACTGAGACAGGGTGGAGAAGGGTAGATACCGGGTCTGGAGCGTAACGAACAGTGCCGTTTGTGAAGTGATATAAGCCTCCGCTTCTCCTGCGGCCTGCAAGCCTGCAAGCCCCGTAGGACGATTCAGAAGTCGGCCTTCGGGTAAATCCAGTACGTTCCGGTTGATGCGCTCCACGCCCCCATAAACGCCCATAAGGGGCATTAGATAAAATCGGCGACGTACATCGGTAAACCGGATGGGGGCGTAGCTGAACGCCAGCGTGTGGCGATCCGTGGACAGCGTTTGACCCAGTACCCCGTAGTATTTACGATCATACTGGTAGGCCACTTTCCAGTAACGTTCCTGTTTGCCATACCGAAGCAGATCTAAACCGATCACTGTACCCTGACCGGCGGTTAATAGATGGGCAGTAGTGGGCAGCCGGTCCATTATACCAAGTTGAGGTGTTACCCCCCACTGACCGTTGATATGCCGCTGGGCCAGTGCGGAGACATGGAACAGCAATAGGCTGGCCATGACCATAAACCAGAGATTTCGCATGGGAATTAGAGTTTAGAAGCTTGAATAATATCGTCGTTGCTCAGCATAAAACTCACGTTTCGTCCCCCATTGAGTTCTCCCATCATCACCTGTACCCGTTTGTTATCGGGGATGGTGAATTTCTGAAAAGCCAGTACCCGCTCGACCTCGGTTTTGCCCTGAATGGTACGAATGTTCTCGTTGAAAACGTAGAACGGTTTCATCTCGATTTCCTGTTGCGAGGTACGCTTGGCCACGGCATTGTCGATCACAAAGAATCGCAACTGGTCGATGTCATAGTGAATATTCGACTTGTTTTTTATCCCGATCTTATAATAAATCACGTTGTCTTTGACGTATACACCC
>JAJAYX010000489.1 GCA_026785985.1 Rudanella sp.
AGTTTGTCGTAGTCGGCATCGGGGTCTCCAAAGGCTTCGTTGATCTCGTCAAACTCTTTGAGGAGGTTAACAATTTCCTGAACGCCTTCTTCAACAATTTCCTTAACGGTCTTGGTAGGGTCGAGTTGCGGCTCCTGTTCCAGCATTCCTACCGAGTAACCGGGTGAAAACACAACCTCACCGTTGTAGTTTTTATCTATACCAGCAATAATGCGTAGTAAAGTGGACTTCCCGGAGCCATTAAGGCCCAAAACACCGATCTTTGCGCCGTAAAAGAAGGAAAGGTATATGTTTTTTAGGATTTGTCGGTTTGGGGGAATAATTTTACTCACGCCCGCCATTGAGAAGATAATCGTTTCCTGGCTCATTATTTGGACTACATTTGTGGTTGGCAAATATCTCTAAATTAACCCTAAGCACAGCCTTAATTTGCTGAAAAAATGGAGAACGCTTCACTGGTAGATGAATACGGTTACGTCGCAGACGGAAAGGTATTTTTGAAAGGCTACCTACACTACCCAGACCGCCAGATTGGCGAAGTCAAACGCACCGAGCAGGAAGCACTCGACTACTTTAAGAACCGCTTCGTTATCGCCCAAAACAAGGTTGCTCAATTAGAGCAGGAGATCGAAGAGGCTCAAAATAAAGGGTCGTACCTGACCAAACTGGTTCAACTGCGTAAGAAATTAACCTCGTTCGATGCCATCGGGGATTTTATTCCTCTCCTCGACAGGCTCGATGGACAGGAATTGATTCTGACGGATTTAATCAAAAACAATCAACTCAAAAACCTCGAAATCAAGCGGGCACTGATCGCCGAAGCTGAATCCGTTGCCAGTAGTGATGATTGGAAACCCGTTGCCGACATGCTTCAGGAAATTAAACTGAAGTGGATTAAAACCGGGCCGGTTGACAAACCCTTAGACGAAGAAGTTGAAGGAACATTTACGGCTCTGCTCGATAGCTTCTTTCAGCGTCGGCGCGATTATTTCAACGAGCAAAACAAGTTGATTACGGAGCGGTTAGAACAATATGATCTGCTGATTCGGCAGGCGTATCGGCTCACGCGCAACCCGAATGTGGACGAATCTTATCAGGAAGTCCGTAAACTCAACAACGCCTGGAAAGCCGTGGGTGAGGTGCCTATCAAGAAAAGCGGTAAACTCTACAAGCAATTCAAGAAGGCCACGACCCTTGTTTTCAACAAATACAATGAGTCTAAGGGTATTGTCATAATTCTGAAAGTCGATCCGCGCCTTGAAGCACAGATAAAAATGACCGAAGAAGCCGAACGGCTCTCGAAACAGACGGACATTTTTGCGGCTGCCGAGCGGGCTAAAGTGCTGCTCAATAGCTGGAAAGAAATCAAGGTGCCATTCAAACTGCAGGACAAAGGAATCAGTGAGCGGTTCCGGTCGGCGTGCGACAAGATTTTTGAGTTGAGCTACCTCGGTCGTGTGTTGTCGCGCAAGTACCCGGCCTTCGAAATGAAGAGCGAGTCGGAGCAGTTACGGACTAAGATTCGGGAAATGGAATACCTCGTTCGGCGCGAAAAAAGCGACCTGCAAATTGCCCTACAAGATGCCGATGGCCTCGACCCGGAGAACCCCGAAGACAAGCAGATCATTAACAAGATCAATACCCAAAAGCGGAAAATTGCCATGAAAGAACTCATTCTGAGAGAGTTCGGCAAACGGCTTGAAACGATTGGGTATTAACAATAAGTTTCTGGTTAATCATAAAAAAGCCCCGAATTTGCCAATAGGTAAATCCGGGGCTTTTCTCTTTAGGTGATACTCAATGCACAAGCTCCTCCTCTACCAAAACTGGAATTGGTGCATAGCTATTTCCCAGCGTCCGCAACACCCGAATGTGGGACTCAAGTGCTTCACCAAACGAAGGTTTCTGGTTATAGGGTACGCCAAACTCATTGGCGGTTTGCCGCACAATGGCGGAAAGTGCGGGATAGTGAATGTGCGAAACCGTGGGGAAAAGGTGATGCTCAACCTGGTAATCTAACCCGCCAATATACCACGACAGCCAACGCGGGCAGGTGAAATTAGCCGTGGTGTGCATTTGGTGAATGGCCCACGCATTTTGCACGGTGCCAGCCTGACAAGGAACGGGTTGGTTGGCTCCCTCCACAATATGAGCCAGTTGAAAAATAATGCTCAGAATAAGCCCAGCCACAAAATGGAGTATAATAAAGCCCAGCAACCATTGCCCGAAATTGAGGTCGGTGGCTAAAAGCGGAATAACGGCGATAAACGTTAGATAGACTATTTTACTCACAATCAGCACATTCATGTCTTTTCGGGTGAACTGGTCAACGGTTTTGTTGCCTGCTGCGTGTTGCCGGTTATAACTCATGGCTAACCGAAAATCTTTAGCCAGAAACGAAAAGGTCATCAGGCCATATAACCCAAATGCATAGATATGCTGGAAGCGGTGGTAGGGTTTTAGCGTCTCGCTGGGGCAGAGCCGGAGCCAGGGTTTGCCCGTAATGTCTTCATCGTGTTCGTGGATATTTGTGTAAGTATGGTGCAGGGTGTTGTGCTGTGTTTTCCAGTTTTTCACGTTGCCTCCCAATAAAAACAGGCAAGCTCCAAATAGATTATTAACCCACGTTTTTTCGGAGAACGACCCGTGGTTGGCATCGTGCATAACAGCCATGCCTACCCCTGCTTTACCGATGCCCATTATCACCACTAAACCTAACATTTGCCTGGCCGTAAACTGGTTGCTCAGAATCAGGCCATAAGGAATCAGAAATAGTAACAGCATCGAAACGGCTTTCCCAATCATCACCGAATTGCCATAGCGAGAGCGACCCGTAGCCACAAAATGGGCATCGATCCGTTCGCGAAGTGTTGGGAAAAACTTGGATTTATCGGCGTTAACAAACTTGATTTGAGGTCTTTTCATATGGTCGGCTGAAATCGAAAGGACGAAAGTACCGCTAAACTTCACCCGAAAGGCAATTTTATCAACATTTAATACTTTTTGCCCTATAAATACAATAGTCTAAAAAAAATATAACTGGCCTAAACGAACTACCAAAGACAATAACTATGGGTAAACAAAACTGAATGGAATAGCTTGTTGCTCTGTTATAGCTAAGAGAATAACGTTAGGAATATGGAAACTAATTCAATTGCTCCCGGCAATCAGATCAATACGTTTCGGGCGGGCATCGTCTCCGGCAAATTTGTCCGCATCGAATACCTTACGGATATCAGCGAGTTCATCAAAACGGATGCACTCGTCAAAAAAATAAACGTCGATACCATTGAGCTTGGCACCGGCGAAGAAATTTATACAGACCGAATTGTTCGGATTGATGGGGTTTTGTCGCCCAACTTTCCTGGCTATGATAACTATTCCTGCGATTGTTAACAGGGACAGGAACGTGGACTTTTGCGTTCCTATCATCAATCAAATACCTCGAAACCGCAATAGGACACCAATACTTTCGGCACCCGAATGGCTATTTTGCCCTCCTCGGTGAGAAACTGATTGTTTTCGAGAATAGAAGCCAGAATACGTGGCAAAGCCAGTGCCGAACCGTTCAGGGTATGGAGCAACTGAGTCTTCCCCGCAACGGCAGACCGCTCGACCCGGTAACGCAGTTTCAGTCGATTGGCCTGATAGGTCTCAAAATTTGATACCGAACTGACTTCCAGCCAACGCCCCTGCGCAGCCGACCAAACTTCCATGTCGTAGGTAAGGGCTGAGGTAAAGCCCATGTCGCCACCGCAGAGCCGCAAGACACGGTAAGGTAGTTCCAACTCCTGCAAGAGTTTTTGCACGTGCAGACTCATTTCTTCTAAAGCAGCGTACGAGTTTTCAGGTTTTTCGATCCGTACCAGTTCCACTTTGTCGAACTGATGCAGGCGATTCAGGCCACGCACATGTGCTCCCCAGGAACCTGCTTCGCGCCGGAAACAGGGCGTGTAACCCGTATTTTTAATTGGCAAGTCACCATCGGCCACAATCACATCCCGGTAGAGGTTCGTAATGGGTACTTCTGCCGTTGGAATGAGGTAGAGTTTATCCTCAGTGGCATAATACATTTGCCCCTCTTTATCAGGCAGTTGTCCCGTTCCAAAGCCCGATGCTTCGTTAATCACGATGGGTGGCTGCACTTCCATATAACCTGCTTCAAGAGCGCGATCCAGGAAGAAGTTAATCATGGCCCGCTGAATCCGCGCCCCTTTGCCCCGATACACCGGAAAGCCGGCCCCCGCAATTTTGTTGCCCAACTCAAAGTCGATCAGGGCCGTGCCGTTTGGCCCAAACCCCTGAATCAGCTCCCAGTGTGGTTTGGCTCCCTCGTGCAGCACCGGTATCTCGCCGTGTTCCAGCACCACCTCATTATCGTCGGCAGAGCGGCCTGCTGGCACGCTGCTGTGGGGCAGGTTTGGAATAGTATATAGAAGGTTGTTTAAATTAGGTTCTAAACGGTCAAGTTCAACTTCATAAAATTTAAGCCTTAATTGTTGGGCTTCGATTTCAGATTTAATTCCTTGAAGGCCAGCAATATCTCCTGCTCTCGTGGAGGTGTGGAAGCGATTGGATAATTGTTTTAAGTTGGCCCGCGCTTGGTCACGCTGATCTTGGCTGTATCTGATAGACGTATCTATGCTGATAACCTCATCAATGACAGCTTCAGCGTTCGGGAAGTTTCTCTTGCGCAATCCAGCCAATGTTAGTTCTCGATTCTCGCGATTGAAGGTTTTTTGTAGCATTTTATTGTGTAGGTAGTTAGGCTCTGATGGCCTGTATAAATGCTTGGGTTTGAGGAATTATGGGAGCGACTTCCTCTGCAGTGAAGACAACAAAATCTTCGTAATCACTATCATGCCTATCTTCAAACAACCCAGTGTAGAAGTCGCCCCAGTCAATGTCCAGTTTTTTCGTTTTCGCATAATGGAGTTCCAGCATGGCCTTTGCTCCTGCGTGCGATCTATGCTTAATGTCATTATATTCCAGTAAAGCTGAGACAGCATGAAAAGCAGCATAATAAAGCCGGTTTATAACGCCGTCCCAACCTTTTACTTCGGCCAGAACTTTTGCATCCTGCAAATCACTTTTTGCCTTCTGGAGTCGAAAGACGACAATTTCCTCTTTTGTGTACTTCATATAACAACGGCATCCTCCTCTACACACCGGTTAAAATTGGTTAGTTCAAGGTCTTCCCAATCTTCCTTGTTTTTAAGAGTCGTGCTGATAACCTTTTCCATTTCCAGACCTACATCGTAAAGCCTATCTCTAACAAGGTTTTTGTAATCTCTGGTAATAGGCTGTTCAGTCAACACCAGGAAATCCCAGTCCGAATCGTCGCGGGCATCGCCCCTTGCCCGCGAACCAAACAGCCATACCTCCGCCGTGGGGTCGATGGCCTTCACCGTCGCCTTAACTTGCTGGAGGAAATAGATGTCTTTGTCGGAGAGCATAGTTAATGCCAGTTCAGGTGCAAAGATAAGGGCTTAAAACAAGCCTTCGTTCAGGGCATTCAGGGCCTCTGCTTTATGTTTGCCGAGGATCAGCAACGAAATGTTATTCTCGGTGCCACCATACGAAATCATTCGGATCGGAATACCTTCCATCGCTTTCAACACACGCAGGGCAATACCCGGATGATCGGCAGAGAAATTGCCTACGATACAAACGATGCTTTGGTCGTAATCAGGCTCCTCCAGATCGCAGAATTGCCCCAGTTCGGCCTGAATAGCCGCCAGATTATCCGTGTTGTCAATCGTGACCGACACCGATACTTCCGAGGTGGCCAGCATATCGACCGGCGTTTTGTACTTCTCGAAAATCTCGAAAATCCGGCGCAGAAACCCGTAGGCGTTCAGCATTCGGGTCGAGTGAATATACAGAGCCGTGATGTTGTCTTTGGCTGCAACCGCTTTAAAAACAGTTCCCGTTTCTGTCACTTTGTCGGCAATCAGGGTGCCGGGAGCCTGCGGGTCTATCGTGTTTTTCAGACGCACCGGTACACCCCGCATTTTGGCGGGCGTGATGGTGGATGGGTGCAAAATTTTTGCCCCGAAATACGCCAACTCAGCCGCTTCGTCGAACGTCAGTTCGCGAATGGGGAACGTATTTTTCACGATGCGCGGGTCGTTGTTGTGCATCCCATCGATGTCGGTCCAGATCTGGATTTCTTCGGCACGGATGGCCCCACCTACCAGCGAGGCCGTGTAGTCGGAACCGCCCCGCTTCAGGTTATCGACTTCGCCACGCGGATTTCGGCAAATAAACCCTTGGGTAACAATCAGTTGTTTGTCGATGTGTGGTTTCAACACCTCGCGGAGTTTTTGTTCAATCACGTCCAGCTCAGGCTCGCCGTCTGCGTCGATACGCATGAACTCCAAAGCGGGCAGCAACACCGATTTTTCGCCCTGCTCGTCTAAATAAGCCTGAAACATCTGGGTACTAAGCAACTCGCCCTCGGCCACTAATTCCTTATCCTGTTTGAGCGTGAAAGGTCGGATACGCACCAGCGAACGGATAAACGAAAACTCGTTTTCGATAATCTGCTGCCCTTTGGCCAGGCCTTCGCTGGTTTTGTATAGTTCCCGAACAAACGAGTCGTAATGGGCTTTCAGGTGTTCAACTTTTTCGGCAGCCTCGTCCACCTGGTTCGCTTTGAGCGATTCGGCAATGGACAACAACGCATTTGTCGTGCCCGACAAAGCCGACAGCACAATGATTTTGCGGGTCGAGTCGCCCGTAACAAGATTCCGAATCGAGTGCATCCGCTCCGGTTTTCCTACCGAGGTTCCGCCAAATTTCCAGACGTGCATTATAAGGAATGAAAAAGTTTGAGCATTTTAATGGCCGTGATGGCGGCTTCGTCGCCTTTGTTGCCGTGAATGCCGCCTGCCCGGTCGAGGGCTTGCTGTTGCGTGTTGGGCGTTAAGACTCCAAAAATGACGGGCTTGTTGGTTTTTAGGCTAACATTAGTAAGTCCTTGAGCCACAGCATGATTGATATAATCATTGTGTTTAGTTTCGCCCTGAATCACGCACCCAATGGCAATCACCGCGTCGATGTCGTCACGTTGGGCAAACCAGTAGGCGGCTGTTGTCAGTTCATAGCTGCCCGGCACGTTTCCCCGAATGATGTTTTCGGCCATAACTCCATTGTCGAGCAAGGTCTGGTATGCCCCGTTATACAAGGCTTCGGTTACTTCTTCGTTCCATTCGGCCACCATAATGGCAAACCGCTTTTGACTACTATCGGGCAGGTTTTCGGTCGAGAAAACGCTGAGGTTTTTTTTGGCAGAGGACATGGCTTGTATCAAAAAAAAGGGACGAAACCGCTGTCCGGCTTCGTCCCTTTGTAGTGTGTTGTATTGCTTCACCTACGTTTACGACTCACCGCCCATCGCCTGCAGCATGGATTTATACTTTTTGGCGTTAACGGCATCTGGCGACTCCGGATATTTCTCAATAATGGAGTTATAGGTCTCAATCGCTTTTCCATTCTCCTTGGCTTGCTCATAAGCAACGGCCAACTTGGTCATGTAAGCGGGTGAGAAAAACTTGTTAGGCTTATAGTCGGCAGCTTTCTCATAGTAATCAGCCGCTTCGCCAAAGCTTTTCTTTTCCATGTAGGCATCGCCGATTAGGGCATAGGCACGAGCCTGCACCAGCAAATCCGACGAACTGAAATCTTTCAGTCGCTCAATGGCTTCATCGTTTTTACCTTGCTTCAGCAAGGCCACGCCCGCGTAGAAATTGGCGAGGTTGCCCGCATTGGTCGAGCCGTAATTATCGGCAACCGACAACAGGCCGGGGTTAGCTCCTGCGCCGTTGAGCGACTGCTTCAGCGAGTCGGCTTCGAGTTGATAGATAGCGGGGAACAGTTCGTTCTGCGCTGTTTCATCCTGACTACTCTGGTAATAGCGGTATCCAAAGAAACCGGCTACGAGTAAAACTATACCGGCAACTACACCGATAATGATGTTACGGTTCTTTTCAAAGAAATCTTCGGCCTTTTCTAATTGACCCGCGAGTGCATCCGGGTCTTCCAGAAACTCCAATGCCGTGTTCTTCTTGCTCATGGTTTTGCAATTTGAATCGCAAAATTAGGAAGATTTAGGGTTGTGAAAAAGCATAGCGTCAAAACTTTAGCAGAAAATGCAACCTATACCCCCACCACATCGTTTTCGTCGGCCCGAATTTTCTCCTCCACAAAGGCAATAATGTCGTTGGCAATGTTGCGGCCGGTTGCTTTTTCGATGCCTTCCAGTCCTGGCGACGAGTTCACCTCCATCACCAGTGGCCCCCGGTTCGAGAGCAGCATATCCACTCCCGCCACCCGAAGCCCCAAGGCCCTGACAGCACCGAGGGCCGTTTCTTCAATTTCAGGGGTCAATTCGATGGCAATTGCCGAGCCGCCCCGGTGCAGGTTAGAGCGAAACTCACCTTCGGGGCCTTGTCGTTTCATTACGCCAACCACCTGATTACCAACCACAAAAGCCCGAATATCAGTCCCCTTCGATTCGGCGATGTACTCCTGCACCAGTACATTCTGTTTCAGTCCCGTGAAGGCTTCAATGGTCGATTTGGCGGCTTTGGCTGTCTCTGCCAGCACCACACCAATGCCCTGAGTACCCTCTAATAGTTTGATGACAACGGGTGGACCGCCCACCAAATCAATGAGTTGCTTCACATCTTTGGGGTGGTTTGCCATCACGGTTTTGGGCAGTCCGATGCCTGCTTTCGAGAGAATTTGCAGGCTGCGAAGTTTGTTTCGGGCGCGGCTGATGGCTTGCGATTTGGCCGTCGTAAATATTTTCATAATCTCGAATTGTCGAACGATTATGCAACCATAATCCGTCACCGAAGCCCCGATGCGTGGAATGATAGCGTCGATATCCTCAACGGGTTGATTATTATACAGAACAGCCGGACGGTCGTTTTCAATAACAACCTGGCATTTCATGTGGTCAATAACAAAGGCATCGTGGCCACGTTCCTGAGCCGCTTTCACCAACCGTTTGGTTGAATAAAGCTTCGGGTTAGCCGACAAGATTGCAATACGCATGGATAATGTTCAGCGGGACTTTGGGCTGATTTTAGTCTGTTGATAGATTTTTCTGAGATACGTCAACGATGAACCGGTTGCGGAGAAGTTTGCGGCCCAGCAACACCGGGTAGCGCATTTGCTCGCGGTCGGCAAGGGTAAACTCGGCTCGTATTTTGCGGCCAAACAGGACGATTTTGGTTTTGATGACGTACCGCTTTTCGGCCACGCCAAACGAGTTCTTTATGATTCGTTGCGTAAAGGTATCGCTGTAGATTCGGCGGGTCAAGCTGCCACCCGGTTCAATGACACAAAAACTAAGTATCGTCTCATGTTCGGTTTCGAACAGGCAAACATCTTTGCAATGCAGGGCTGAGGTGTAGGCTCCGGTGTCGATTTTGGCTTCTACAGCCATCAATGCCAGGTCAGGAAAATCGACCACCTCGGTCATGCCAATGACCTTTTTAGGTTTAGGAGCGCGTGTTTTGAGGGATGGCAAGGTAAACGGATTTTTAGTGCTTTCGATCAGGCCTGACTTTCGGACTGGAAGGCTGGCTATGTAAATTCGGGTTGTTTAACTCACATTTTTATAACTGCACAACCAGACCGCCGGACTGTCACCGATTGTCTAGCTGTAATACCATCGTGCTTCGGGCGGTTTTGCAAACTAGCTTCACTCATATTCCACTCTTAATTACTCGAGCCAACCTGAGCCTATTTTAATCCTCACCGAACTAACGCCCGCTGCGCTAATTTCGTACCATCAACTTCGGCCAGAACAACATACAAACCTACGCCCAACGGCCCTGTCAGTTGAATACTACCATCGGTTTCTGTCCGTGTTTCGATGGGTATGGCTTGGCCGGTCATCGAAACTACGGAGAATGTGGCCCCCGTCAGGTTTCGACCTCTGACACGAATGGTGCCGGGTGTTTCTGAGTCCAGCACACTTAGGGTGGGCGTATTGTCGTCAAGAACAGCCGCGACAATGTTTGAGTAGGTGGCGGTTCCGTCGGTGTCCACTTGCCGGAGCCGGTAGTAGGTGGTTCCCGAATCGGGCCAATCGTCGGAGAAGTCGTAGAGTTGGCGCGTGTTGGTGGTGCCTCGAGCGGGCAGTTGGCCAATGGTGCCAAACTCACTCAGGGAGCGGCTTCGCTGCACCTCGAAATAGTCCGCGTCGCGTTCCCAGGTGGTGGCCCAACTGAGGGTTACCCGGTTGGCGCGGTCTGCTGTTGCGGGTTGGGATTGAGCGCGGAAATAAAGGAGATAAACAGGCAGGGGAAACTGGGGCAACACACCCGAAACAACGATTTCATCGAGCCGAAGTGTGCCTGCTCCCTGTGGTGGACAGCCGTAAATCCGAAATGTTACGGGGCCACTCTGATTCGTGTAGGCCCCGCCCGATAATCCGATAACGGCCTGTTGATAGGGTGGATTTTCGGTGGCCGTTCCGGTATAAATATCACTCCCAAAATTATCCGCGCTCGACCGCATACTAATTTGCACTGGTCCTGCCACTGATCGGGCAAAGAAAAACGATAACTGGTTTAGAGTCATTGTTTTGCCGCTGGTTGGCTGCACTGTCACCGAAGCATACTCACCCCGATTACAGGTGCTGGTTGACCAATTATCCAGATTAACAGCCTGACCACTCTGACCAACCACATACGGGCCGAAATTGGCCGGAGCCACACCCACAAAACTGGCCGGATTTGGTGATACATAAAGCACTGATGTTATCCCATTGGGACTACCATCGAACGGCCAACGTACTGTGAACGGGTCTTGCGCCAACAAAAGTTGACTGGCTAACAAACAGAGTATGAGCAGGTACGGTCGCATTAGGCGGCAAAGTACGAAAATTTAATAGACAAACTCCCCGGCCTCGCTCCGAATTGTGACACGCTTGCCCGCGAAGTTTTCTACGTG
>JAJAYX010000490.1 GCA_026785985.1 Rudanella sp.
CTACACTATCTACCGTCAGCGTACCGCCATGCCCTTTCGTGACAATGTCGTAACTCAGCGAGAGGCCCAAACCCGTGCCTTCGCCAGTGGGTTTGGTGGTAAAAAAGGGTTGGAAAATCTTGGCCACCACCGCATCGGGAATACCCGTGCCATTGTCGCTCACCCGGATTTCGACGGTTCGGCGGTCTGAATGACCATCGGCTTGGCTGGTCTGGAGCGTAAAGAGCCATAAAAAAACCTGATCGTCTCAGCATCATACTCGTATTACCTTGAGTACCACCGGGCAGGACAGTACGTGGCAGACTATAGGAGATGTTGAGCAGTAAATCGGCGGAGGGGCAATTGGGAGTGAGCAACTAAAAAATGAGCGGAAGCAGGTGGCTTCCCCAGCTTCCGCTCGTTCAACATCCGTTGCAGCACCCCCTCAATAATATTCGTCTTGATCATAAGTCCCACCGAAGCGGGAACCATATTCGTCGTCTTCATCGGTGGCAAGCCGTCCGGTGCCGGCTGCTTTAAAGGCAAGTGCTTTTTTGAGCAGCGATATCTGACCGGAGTGGTAGGTGTCGTGGTTGACAATGCCGTGCAGCAAGTCATAATAGATATAGTCACGGCCGGGAACAATATCTTCCAGGAACTCATCATCGTCGCGTTTGTCAAGTTCGTTGATGAGTTCTTCCTGGGTCAGGCTCAGTTCCATTTGCAGGGCTTCCCACTCGAAATCGTCGATTTTTTCGGGCAGTTGGCCAAAGTTTTTCTCAGGTGTCAGAATATCGAATGTCTCATCACCCTGCATTTTTTTGACTGTAAAAATGCGCCAACTAGTCATGTGAAACACCAGTTCGGCAATGCTGTGGGTGTTGGGCGTAATACGTTTGCCGGCCATGTCGGGCGAAACACCCCGTATTACCTCGGCCATCGACGGGCCATGCCACGCTTCTTCTCCTTCGTATGTTGTGTTTAGCAGATCAATGATCCGCAGTAATTCGTCGTTGTTCTGTATTTCCATGAATTAGAGTCGATAGTCTCCGAAACTTTCCGCAAAGGTAAGCCAATTAACCCAACGCAACACCTATCCCAGCTTCCCTTTCAAAAACCCCACTGTTCGCTGCCAGGCTAGTTTAGCGGCTGTTTCGCCGTAGCGCGTGGGGGCAGTGTCGTTATGGAAAGCGTGTTGTGCTCCTTCATAAACATATAGTTCATAGGGAATATTAGCCTTTTTTAAAGCCTCTTCGTAGGCCGGAATCCCCGCGTTCACCCGCTCATCCATCCCGCCATAATGCAATTGCACGGCTCCTTTAATTTTAGAAACGTCGGCGGCATCGGGCTGGCGACCGTAGAAAGCAACGGCAGCTTTCATGTCGGGCGAGTTCACAGCCAATTGGTTGGCCATTGCGCCACCCCAGCAAAACCCACACAATCCACCTTTCCGGTGCTGTCGGGGCGATTTCTCAGGTATTCAACCCCTTTCACAAAATTATTGCGGGTTTGGGTGGCATCCAGTTTGCCAAACAGTTCGCGCATTTAGTCCGGGCCGACGCTTCGGTCATCGGTCGGGGTGCCACCTGCGGCAGAGAGTGCGTCGGGGGCGAGGGCTACAAAACCTGCCAAAGCGGCCCGGCGAGCCACATCTTCGATATTCGGTTGTGGGTGTATTCGTCGAAAAGATTGATAATGCGCTGATCCATTGGGGAAAGGGGTTTAGTCTGTTTGACAAAGATAACGATTCTGCACTAGTCTGTTTAGTTGTGTTTTACCTTTGCGATCGTAATCCAATGAGTGAATTACTGAATTGGTGAATGAGTGAATTAATGCTCAACCCCATTCACTCATTCGCTCATTCACTAACTCGCTCATTGACTATGGAATTCCGTATCGAAAAAGACACGATGGGGCAGGTGCAGGTGCCTGCCAACGTTTACTGGGGCGCACAGACCCAGCGGTCCATCGAAAATTTCAAGATTGCCCAGGACATCAATAAAATGCCCCGCGAGATTATCCGGGCGTTTGCGTATCTCAAAAAAGCGGCTGCCCTCACCAACCTCGACGCGGGCGTTCTGGCCCCCGACAAAGCCGACCTCATTGCCCGTGTCTGCGACGAACTGCTGGCGGGCGAACTCGCCGATCAGTTCCCACTGGTGGTGTGGCAAACCGGCTCCGGCACGCAGAGCAACATGAACGTGAACGAGGTGGTGGCCTACCGCGCCCACGTGTTGCAGGGCGGCTTGCTCACCGACGAGAAAAAAGCGATTCACCCCAACGACGACGTAAACAAGTCGCAGTCGAGCAACGACACGTTTCCCACGGCCATGCACATTGCGGCCTACCAGATCCTGACAGAGCTTACGATTCCGGGTATCGAGAAGCTTCGTAATACGCTGGATGCCAAAGCAAAGGAGTTTATGCACGTAGTGAAGATTGGGCGAACCCACTTCATGGATGCCACACCCCTGACCGTTGGGCAGGAGTTTTCGGGTTATGTGTCGCAACTGGATCACGGTCTCCGCGCCATCCGCAACACACTGGCTCACCTGAGCGAACTGGCCCTGGGTGGCACGGCGGTTGGTACGGGTATCAACACGCCCCCCAACTATTCGGAGAACGTGGCCAAACACATTGCCGACCTCACGGGCCTGCCGTTCATCACTGCCGAGAATAAGTTTGAAGCCCTTGCTGCACACGATGCCATTGTGGAGAGCCACGGTGCCCTGAAAACGGTGGCAGCCTCGCTGATGAAAATTGGCAACGATGTCAGAATGCTGTCGAGCGGACCACGTGCAGGCATTGGCGAGTTATATATTCCTGATAATGAGCCAGGTAGCAGTATTATGCCGGGTAAAGTGAACCCAACCCAATGCGAGGCCGTGACAATGGTGGCAGCCCAGGTAATGGGC
>JAJAYX010000491.1 GCA_026785985.1 Rudanella sp.
ATAATCCCAGAACCAGCGAAAATTGAAGTGAAACCGGTTGGGGTTGAACGCGCGTTTTGGGGCGGGTCCCAGCCACATGCTGTAGTCAACCCCCGCCGGTGGTGCACTATCGGGCCGCACGGGAACGGGGTTCATCCAGCCCTGGTAGGCCCACACTTTCACCAGGCGAATATTGCCCAGCTTACCCGACCGGATGTACTCGATCGCTTTTTCGTAGTGCGAGCCACTGCGCTGCCACTGGCCCACCTGCACAATCTTGTTGTATTTTTTGGCGGCTGCCAGCATCAGGTTACACTCTTCAATGCTATTGGCCAGCGGCTTTTCAACGTAGACGTGCTTGCCCGCCGATACGGCATCAATCATGGCCATGCAGTGCCAGTGATCCGGCGTCCCGATAATGACCGCATCAATGTCTTTGTTTTCCAGCAGCTTTCGGTAGTCTTTATAGAGCCGGGGTTTATTCTGCTGCATGGTCTGCACATCGGCCGCTCGTTTGTCCAGTACGTTCTGGTCTACGTCGGCCAGAGCTACGCACTCCACATCGCTCATCAGCAAATGAGAGCGCAGGTCCGACCAACCCATGCCATTGGCGCCAATCAGGCCAATCTGAAGTTTATCGTTGGCTGATGTTTTCTTCCGCTGGCTGGCAACGGCTTCCAGGGAGGGCAGGCTAACGAGTCCGGCTCCGGTGGCCGCTAAGGCAGAATTTTGCAAAAAATGACGACGGGTAGTTTTCATAGAATTAGCAGTTTGTACAGGATTGGCCAGACTTGTATACAAAAGTAACGCAGGCCATCTACCTAATCACTTTTGTCCATTAAAACGTAAATAACTATGGTTCATAAGTGGTGGCTATCAGGCTTATTTGTTCCCCTTGTCATCCCCCTGTCTTTATCAGTTGGGAGTGTCTTTTCTCCGGTCGTTTCCTCAACTGTCGATAGGGTCAAAACAAGCCTTGTCCCAACGTCTGAAATGAAAAAAGCGAAGCAGCGCAACGAATTATATACCCTACTGGGTAAGCTCCCTGACCGACACCGGCCCATGAACGTCGTGGTGGTTTCCACGCAGGAAACCGACGAGCTGATTACCGAAAAGCTCCTGATGGATATTAACGGTCAGGAAAAGGTACCCGCTTATTTTACCCGGCCCAAACATCATACCCGCAAACTACCGGTCGTGCTGTTCAATCACTCGCATTTTGGCCAATACGAGGTAGGTAAAGAAGAGTTTGTACAAAGCCGAAAAGAAATGCAGAAACCCCCGTATGCCCTGGCGCTGGCGCGGGCGGGATATGCCGGTTTATGCCTGGATAGCTGGTGTTTTGGGGAGCGGCAGGCCCGTAAAGAAGTGGACACCTTTAAAGAGATGCTGTGGAACGGGCAGGTCTTGTGGGGTATGATGGTATACGACAACCTGCGGGCACTGGACTACCTGGAAACCCGACCCGACGTGGACCGGCAGCGCATTGCCACCATGGGCATGTCGATGGGAAGCACGATGGCCTGGTGGCTGGCGGCTTTGGATGAGCGCGTTAAGGTATGCGTCGATTTATGCTGCCTGACAGATTATCAGGAACTGATTAAGGCCAACGGGCTGGGGCTACACGGTATTTATTACTACGTGCCGGACTTGCTGACGCATTTTACCACCTCAGGCATAAACGCCCTGATTTCACCCCGGCCCCACTTCGGATTGGCTGGTCGGCTCGATCCGCTGACACCCCTGCCCGGCCTGGAAAAAATTGATAAAAACCTGAAAGCCGTTTACCGGCAGGATGGTGCCCCCGACGCCTGGCAGTTGAAGATTTATGACGTTGGCCATCAGGAAACGGAAGCCATGCGCGCCGATATACTGGCCTTTTATGCCAAATGGTTATAAATTAATCTGCTGGATCAGCCCGGTAGGGTACTAGTAAAGACGACTCCTTCGCCCGTTTTGGATGCTACAGTCAGTTCACCGCCATGTATTTTGGTAACGATATCATCACTCAGCGATAAACCCAGACCGGTGCCCTCTCTGCTGGGGTTGGTGGTAGATTCGTTGCCGCTGCTTCACCAAGTTGCGTACCCGTGACTGAATTTCGGCCTGGTTACAGCCTGTTCAACACTAAGCAATCTCACCCACTTTTCTAGAATGAATGACCATTAAGCTCACTCGTATGATGAAGTACACGCTCCTGACATTCCTTTTATCAATTTGTGCATTGGTAACACAAGGCCAGACTAAAGGCTCGCCTGAACATGTAGTGATCACATCCGAAAAGGGCAAAATCCGGGTATCCATCCATGAAAATGGGGAATTGCATCTAAACGTATCCCCAAAGGATGTCGTTAAATACAAAGCCGCCGGATTGGTTCGTTATAGGGACTTCGGTGCCAGAGGCAATGGCAAAACCGATGATATAGACGCGATTGCCGCGACCCATGCATTTGCCAACCTGCACGGCCTTTTAGTGAAAGCCGACGATAAAAACACCTACTACATTGGAGGCAAGGAGCGCACCGTCCTCATCCGCACGGACACTGATTTCGGTACGGCAGCTTTCCTTATTGACGACACGGACGTTCAAAATCGCGATGCTTCTGTTTTCACGGTAAGTTCAGACCTCAAACCATTTAAGCTGGAAACGATAACATCCCTGAAGCGAAACCAGCAAAAAATCGACGCGGCTTTACCTGCTTCTTGTCTGATCACGGTCACGAATGCTACTGTAAAGCAATACATCCGGTTTGGACTCAACCAAAACAAGGGATCTTCGCAGACCGATCTCTTTGTCGTGGACAAAAATGGCAACGTCGATATGAATGCCCCCATCATTTGGGATTTCACCCAAATTACGGACATCACTGCGCTGCCTATCGACGAGAAACCACTGAAAATCACGGGGGGACGTTTCACCACCATTGCCAATAAAGCCGAATCAAAGTATACCTATTATAACCGAAACATGGCCATCAGACGGTCTAATGTGCTGGTTGAAGGGCTGGAACACCGCATAAAGGGCGAAGCAGACCACGGTGCGCCCTATGCCGGCTTCATCAACATCGGCGACTGCGCTTATGTAACGGTAAAAAACACGATCCTGACTGGACACCGGACCTATAACACGATTGGCGCGGCAGACAAGCCTGTCTCCATGGGTACGTACGACCTTTCTGCCAACCGTGCGCTTAACGTATCTTTCGTGAATTGCAGCCAGACCAATGACATCAACGACAATACGTACTGGGGCATTCTGGGGTCTAACTTCTGTAAAAATCTTCTTTATGATCATTGCACCCTCTCCCGGTTTGATGCCCACCAGGGCGTTGCCAATGCCACCATCCGCAACTCGACGCTCGGACACATGGGGATCAATGCTATTGGCAGCGGCCTCTTACTGGTAGAGAATTCGACCATTCGTGGCAGGAGCCTTGTCAACCTGCGCCCCGACTATGGTAGTACCTGGCAGGGAGAGCTAATAATCCGTAACTGTGTTTTCGTGCCGGCAGATGGTAAATCAATCAGCGCTGCCCTGATAAGTGGCTCCTATTCCGGTCAGCATGATTTCGGCTATACCTGCTATATGCCGGAACGAATCACTATTGAAAATCTCCGTATCGACGACTCCCGGCATGGCGAAAATTATCAGGGGCCTGCCATTTTCGCCAATTTCAATCCGCAAATGACGGACACTTCCTACCGGGAAAAATTCCCCTACGTTATAACAAAAGAGGTCAGTCTCAGAAATGTAACGACTGCCAGCGGTAACGCACTGAGAATCAGTGACAATCCGTTTATGTTCCGGGATGTGAAGGTCAACACCGGCCATTGACGTTATATCCGCCCGTTTGGAAGAAATTACAGCATTAACCAGTGGTTCGTTCAAACCATTTTACTGAAAGAACCCAGTGATTATTTCGGCACATTGTGGAAAATGTCTATAGAAGTAAGGGGTGTCTAATTAGGCACCTTTTACTATATTTGGGTGTTTAAATCTTATACCAAACCAAATACCGGTTTTTGACACAATCGACGGGATAGTCATCAGCGTATTCCCCCGTGAGCATCTGCCGCCCCACTCTCACGCTCAATATGCCGAATACGAGGCACTAATTGCTATACGAACGCTCGAAGTCATTGCCGGACGATTACCGGCCAAACCTCTCAAAAAAGTGATCGCTTTTATGAGCAGACAAGAAAATCAACTCGACCTACTAGAAACCTTCTATCAACTCAACCCACACATTAAACGCATTTGATCTACCTATGAGCAACCAACGTAATCCACGGCTGACCCGCATTGCCAGAATTCTGACAGTCGAACCCTTCGCAATAACAGCGTTATGGACCAATGGGGAGGTTCGACGCAATGACTTTGAGCCACTTTTCGAGGATTGGAAACACGACAACGATACGCAGCTTTTTCCCTTGTTTGACTTCGAGATCTTCAAACTGGTTTCTATTTCGCCCACTCGCACGTTGTGTTGGCCCACTGTACTCGTTGAGGTAAAGTTGAATCGTAGGACTATTGAAGGCCCTTTAGACCTAGACCCTGATGAATTATATCGACAAAGCGTTCTGGTTCGTAAAGCAGAGAAATTAGCCGTTGGCCTGCTTTTGCGCCAGGCTCGTCAGGCGGCTGGTTTATCGCAGATTGAGGTGGCGACAAAAAGTGGCACCTCCCGCCACTATATTTCCCGGATTGAGAATGGCAAATCCGACATTCAATTGGAGACGCTTAATAAAATCGTACAACTGGGCATGGGTAAGCAAGTCCGGGTAGAGATTGCTTAGCCTTTATAACAGCTACTATTGGGGGTGAGCCAATCCTTGTCCGCCATCAGTAGACATTTTTAACATATATTTTCTTCTTTTGTCCTTTTTGTACGCCTGAAATTATGTAATGAACAAGCCGTTTGGAAAATCAAATCCCGGTAACCTGCTCTATAATTCCGGTTCCGGTCTTTGAGAATACGCATTATTTTTACCGATGAAAATACATGCTCTACCTTTACGCGAATACTGCTAAATGCTTTATTTTCAGACTTTTGAACTTCGCTTAATGACCGCTTTCCCGTCTTTGTATCTCGAGGTTTTTAATGAGGTAGTAAGACAGTAACTCCTTGCGGCTTCCACCCCTGAAAACCTAATAACAAATTACAACTCAAAATGTCTATTGGCTCATTCTGCATTTTGACGATCATCAGGGCGGGGGCATAGACCGGAAACTCTATGGTGATAAGTTGAATCGCTATCTTATACCGAATGGGGCATATTACGATAGTGGGGGCGATAAGCGCATCTCTGCTCGTTTTTTTGATTTACTGGAAAGTATTGATCCCCAAACCCTGCGCTTGCGTCGTGATCTGGCTGTTGGGCGTGCTAAACGTATTCATGAGCAGTCGGCTCAGCTTCTGCCCGCCAAAGCCGAATCGTGTACGGTTGTTTACGAGTTAGTGGAGTATTTGATGAAACTTGACAAGCCTGCCGAGCCGATTCGATAGGCTGACAAGTGTACGGAAATAATCACCCACGAAAAAAAGCCGCGCCCGTCGAATCTGGCCGCGGCTTTTTCGGGAGGTTTACTGTGCTGGAGAAATCACCGGTTTGGCCTCTCCCCTCACAGCGGAGAACCGCACGATTTATCCTGTAGCTAAAATCGCTCATACCAGCCAAAACGTTGCTGAATAATACTCGCTTTGTGCTCCTGAAGGTAGTTTAGATACGCACGAGCCACCGGCGAGAATTGTTTGTCCTTGTGCCAGATCAGCATCCAGGCCGTTTGTAGCGGCAAATCACGGATGGGAATAATCTGTAAGTCGTTCGTTAACAGTTCGTTCTTGATCCCGATTAAGGGCATGATGGAGTAGCCTAAACCGGCCAGCAGAGCCTGCTTAACGGCTTCGTTCGAGGTCAGTTCCAGTCGCTTTCGTACCACAAGCTGACGGTCGGCAATAAACGTCTCCATCATCGACCGGGTTCCCGAACCCGCTTCCCGGTAGATCAGCGGGAGCTTTTCCAGCAGTCCCGGATCGTTAGTTTGCTGGCCCGTTTCGACCGGCCCATTCCCCACTAAATACAGTTTGTTGGGCATCAGTTCCAGATGATTTACGCTCAGTTGCCGTGGCAAAATGGACACTAACGAAAAATCGACCGCATTGCCGACCAGACTCTCCACCACTTTTTGCCGGTTCGTTACGTCCATCGCCAGTTCGATGCCTTCGTGTTGCTGCATAAAACCCGACAAAAAATAAGGCATTACATACTTGCCGGTCGATACCACCGAGATGGTTAGCCTGCCGTAGAGTAACCCTTTGTGCGCCAGGGTTTTATCATTGATGGCATGGGCTTCATTCAAAATCTTCTCGGCCGCCTGCGCAATTTCCCGACCAAAATCGGTTAGGTAAATCCGTCGGCTAATGACCTCCGTCAGCGGAATATCGAACTGATCCTGAAAGTTTTTTAACTGGATCGAGACGGCGGGCTGGGTCAGGTGCAGTGCTTCGGCGGCCCGTGTGATGCTGAGGGTTTGCGCGATCTTGCAAAAGATGTGCAACTGATGCAGGGTATAGTTCATAAAAATTATTTATGGGAATCATCAAATATATAAATTTTCATTTATAATTCTCCACACGCACCTTTGTGCCACGTTTTTCGGCAATCAGGCCAAAAACATACCTCATCATTATCGACATGCATTTTCTCTTTCAGTCAATACTTCCCTACATCCTCATTATCGGCCTGCCACTGGCGGGGGCCATCGTAAACGGGTTATTTTTCAGAACAAAGCCGATTCGGGGTGCGCGGCTGACC
>JAJAYX010000492.1 GCA_026785985.1 Rudanella sp.
ACCGTGGACGATCCCAGCGAACTCAGATACAGGTGTAAAACCGACAGATTGGCCCCCACTCCGTCGTGTAGTTCCTTCGCAAACCGTTCCCGCTCCAGTTCCTGCGTCCGAATGGTAACCGCCATGTCGTGTGCCTGCCGATTGTTGAGTTGCTCAACCCGAAACCGATATAGCCCATACACTCCCCCCAGCAATAATCCAATCAACCCCAGACGAAACCACCACGTGCCCCAAAACGGCGGGTTAATAGTAATACGCATCGAGGTGGCCTGCTCATTCCACAGGCCATCGTCGTTGCTACCCTTCACCCGGAACACATAATCGCCGGGCGGTAAATTGGTGTAGTTAGCCGTGCGCCGATTACCGGCCCGTACCCAGTGGGGGTCAATACCTGCCAACTGATACTGATACCGATTTTTACGGGCATTGGAGAAGTTGAGGGCGGCAAACGAAAACGCGATAAAATTCTGATCGGGGCCAAGCAGCAAGTGTTGCTGATGGGGATTAATGGCACTGTCCAGGACCGATACGCCCGTGATTCGGACGGGCGGCACAAAGGTGTTCGGCCGAAACCCATCGGGCCGGAAGTATGTAATGCCGTTGACCCCGCCGAAAAAAAGTGTTCCGTCGGCGTGTTTATAACAGACGTTTGTGTTGAACTCATTGCTTTGCAACCCGTCGGTCACGTCGTAGTTTTTCAGTACCCCCCGCTTGGGCGAAAAGTGGGTAAGGCCCCTGTTGCTGCTCACCCACAGTTCGCCGGCAGGATCGTCCAGAATGCCGTAAATCACGTCGTTGGGTAATCCGTTGGCGGTGGTGTACTGACCAACCACCCGCATCGTCGTCAGATCGAGCCGGTACAGACCGCAGTCGGTGCCAACCCAAAGCGTTTGGCCAACCTGGAGCAACGAACGAATATTGGGGCAGGTAAGGCCATTTTTCGGGCCGAAAACAATCGTTTTCTGCGTCGTTCGATTGTACCCGATCAGGCTGTTACGGAGGGTGCCGAGCCAGATAAAATCGGGCGAATGCTGATAGATAAGCCGGATCGTATAGGTCGCAATGGCCTTGATAGCGGGGATGTCCTGCCAGTTTTTCCACTGTTTTGTTCGTACATCGAACCGGGTCAGACCACCATGTCCACCCACCCAGATTTCTGCAGACCGGCCTGCCGAATCGTTCAGTACCTGCGCGCCGAATGCATACATCTGTTGGCGGGGGCCAACCACCGGATATACCCGCACAGTTTGCCGGACAGGGTCATACTGAGCGAGTTCGCGCCAGTTGGCAAACCAGAGTTTCTGATCGGAATCGGCCACGATAACCCGCGTCTCATTGCGCAGGGCGCTGCCTTCCGATACGCGAATGGGCGGAAACGTACTGATGTGTCGACTGGACAGCGAATACCGGGCCGAGCCGCCCGTTTCGGTGCCGATGTAGAGGTTATTGCCCTGGCCAAGCAGCCGAAAAATCATGTTGTCGGGCAGCGAATGGCGGGGATCGTCGGCAACGTGCCCAATCTGGCCAAACGGAAAGCGGTGGGTATCGTATTTGTCGATGCCCTGACTACTGATACCAATCCAGACGATGCCCTGCCGATCCTGATAGAGCTTCCAGACAAAATCTTCGGCCAAACTTCGGGGATTGCTCCGCGAATGCCGAATGTAGCTGAACTGACCCGTTTCTGGATGAAATAGACTGACTCCCCCCGTCCGCGTACCGAGCCATACCCGCCCGTTGCGGTCGCAAAGCATCGTGGCCACATCGTTGCTGCTGAGGTGCCGGGTGGTGTTGCCTTGTTGATAATGCGTAAATTCGTTCTGTTTTATCCTGAACGCGCCGTCGTCGGAAGTACCAATCCACAGGTTTTCCTGGTTGTCGAACAGAATGGTGCGGATAAGCGATTGGGAACCGAGCCGCTTTCGGACCCGGAGCGGGCTGAACTGCCCAACCGCCGGGTCGAACAGAAACACATCATTGAGCGAGGCTACCCAAACGCGGCCATCCGATGCCACACAACCGCTCTGAAGGGTGGCATCATTCGTAAAAAAAGCCCGAATGTCGCGGGTGCGCGGGTCAAAGCAGAAAAGCCCACGCGCCGTAGTCATGATCCAGATACGACCCTGTTTATCCTCAAAAATCTGGTGAATAGCCGCCTGACAAACCGGATGCTTCAACCCGAACGCGTCCTGAAACCCCCGCATTTGGCCGCTCGTTCGGTCGTACAGATTAATGCCGCTGCCCGTTCCGACCCAAAACCGCCCCCGCGAATCGGCGAGCAGGGTCTCCACCATATTATCATTTAGACTGTAGGCTCCCCCTTTTCTGAACACGCTGAAATCGACCCCATCGAACCGATTCAGGCCGTCCTGCGTCGCAAACCACACAAACCCGTCGTAGCTGACCATGTCGTTGATGGTGCCTTGCGAAAGCCCTTCGGTTTGCCCATAATGCTCAACCTGAAACGTTTCCAGCGCGTTGGCCTGTGGCACAACGCGCTGCTGTGCGGTAGCGGCCAGGGCAACGTATAGCC
>JAJAYX010000493.1 GCA_026785985.1 Rudanella sp.
CTATTGATCAGTTGTTTGCCGGTGGCGACTTAGAAAAAGACAATGGGGGATTTGCCGCACAAAGTGCCCGTATCAACTATTTTGGCCGGGCTGCTTATAACTACAAAGAGAAATACCTCGCTGAGTTTCTGTGGCGGTATGATGGTTCCGATATTTTCCCGAAAGAAACCCGCTATGGTTTCTTCCCCGGCTTTTTGGCTGGCTGGGTCATCTCAGAAGAAAGTTTCATGAAAAATTCGATACCGGCTATCAACTTCCTGAAGTTGCGTGGATCGTGGGGTCAGTTGGGTAGCGATCAGGTATTCCTGCCGAACACGTCCACACCGGCCACCTATCAGTACTTGTCAACGTATGGTTTCAACTCGTACATCATCAATAATACGGAAACCAAAACACTGTTTGAAACACGGATCCCAAACAATAATGTCACCTGGGAGGTGGCTACTAATGCCAACTTAGGACTTGACGGTCAGTTGTTTAACGGAAAAGTTAACTTTGAATTTGATGTATTCCGTAATGTGCGGTCTAACATTCTCTGGTTCCAGAATGCGTCGGTTCCCCAAAGTACCGGCCTGACACTACCAGCCCAGAACATCGGCAAAGTACTTAACAAGGGCTTTGAGTTTAACGTTGGCTACCGCAATCAGGTGGGCAATTTTAAATACAACGTCAGTGTAAACGGGGGCTATGCCCAAAACGAAATTCTGTTCTGGGACGAAGCTCCGGGCGCACCCGAATGGCAGCGCACAACGGGCCGACCCATACGCACGTATCAGGCCTACGAGTATGACGGTGTATTTAAAGATCAAGGCGAGATCGACGCAAACAAAATTGATTATAAAGCCCTCGTGAACCAACTCCGTCCCGGCGACATGAAGTATAAGGATATCGGTGGACGCGATGCCAGCGGAGTTTTTTCGAAGGTGCCCGATGGCAAGATCACGCCCGACGATCAGGTTCGTACCAATGCCACCAACATCCCCTTGTTTCAGGGTGGTGTGAATTTGGGAGCTTCCTACAAAAACTTCGACCTGACGGTTCTGTTCCAGGGCGCGGCTGGTGCCAAGCAATACATCGGCACGGGCGAGATGGGCAACATCGGTAACTACCTGACCGATATTTACGAGAACCGCTGGACGGTCGAGAACCCAAGCAGCGTTCACCCCCGCATTGCCAACCGCGCCGATCAGTATTATTCGGGCAACAACACCTACTGGCTCCGTAGCTCAGACTATATCCGTCTGAAAAACATGGAGATCGGTTATACGATTCCAGCTACAATAGGCAGTAAGGTGGGAATCAGCAATATGCGGATTTATTTCAATGGACTCAACCTGTTTACCATCGACAAGCTGAAGGTGTATGACCCCGAGACCGACAATCAGAATGGATCGTATTACCCACAGTCAAGAATTATAAGCGGAGGTTTATCCGTGGCCTTTTAATGCACACTAAAACCATCGAAAACACATGAAGAATTTTAAGAATTTACTCCTGGCAACCGTTGTCGCTTCGCTAACCGTTACGGGATGCAACGACGACTTCGTGAATACCAAGCCATTGGATCAAGTGTCGGCAGATGCTGTTTGGTCGGATGCGGCCTTGGCCGAAGCGTTTGTTACAAACATTTATGCTGGCCTCGGCAATGGCGGTCTGGACGAGCAAATGCTGGCCTCACTCACCGACGAGACTATTTTCACGCACCCTGGGCGGAATATCACAACCATCACGGAGTCCCGCTCGAACCCCGCCGATGTTGGCTGGGTGAATGGCACCATCAGTTGGCCCAATATGTATTCGCGGATTCGGGCAACGAACCTGGCCCTGAAAAATCTGGAGAAGCCACAGTTTACCAACCCAACGATGGTTGACCGACTGAAGGGAGAATCGCTGTTTATGCGAGCCTACTACTACCATCAGTTGGTTCGGTATTTTGGGGCAGTTCCCCTGATCAACCGCCCATATGACCTCGGCGAGGCCGATTATTTGGCCCCCCGCAACACGATGGAAGAGTGCATCAACTTCATTGTGAAAGACTGCGACGAAGCCGCTAAGTTACTGAAAGGCAAAACATTAGCGGCTGGCCGGGCCAACGAAGCGGCTGCACTGGCCCTGAAAGCCCGGATTCTGCTCTATGCCGCCAGCGACTTGTATGATGCAACCACAGCCAAAGCCAAGTCGAGTACACACGCGGCTTATGCCAAGTCCGAACTGATGGGAATATCGACCGGAAGCCGTACCGAGCGGTGGCAAAAAGCGAAAGATGCCGCCAAAGCCGTACTGGATCTAACTAACTACGGGTATCAGTTGGGGCTAACTGCTCCTGCTGATAAAGAGCAGGCAAGGGCCAATTACATGAATGCCTCACTGTCGCGTAATGGAGGTGAAAGAGAGTTGCTCTTCGCCCGTTATTTCATCAATCTCAAGCAGGAAGGCGGTGGTCGTCAGGGTTTGTTCAATGGACCAAACGGCTATAACAACTGGGCGGGCAACACACCCATTCAACACCTGGTTGATGACTATGAAATGATGGATGGCACCAAGTTTAGCTGGAGCAATCCGGCACAGGCCCAGGCACCGTATATGAATCGTGACCCACGTATGTCTGTCTCGATTATGCACGACGGATCCGATTGGAAGCCCCGCACGTCCGCCGGTGCTACCAGAGACCCTGCCAATCAGATTCAGACGGGAACCTACGAAGTGACTGACGGGACGGGTAAAAAAGTGACCCACTTCGGTCTGGACACCCGGAAAAGTAGCATAGAAGACTGGAACGGTAGCTATACGGGCTACTATATGCGTAAGTTCACCGACCCCAGCCCGGCAGTTGTTGACCAGAATACCTGGCAGCAAATTCCGTGGCCATTCCTGCGCTATACCGAAGCCGTGCTGAACTATGACGAAGCCTGTATCGAATTGGGACAAGATGCTGAAGCTCGCACGTGGCTGAACAGAGTGCGGTTCCGGGCGGGTATGCCTGCCTTTACCGAGTCGGGGGATGCCCTTCGGCAACGTTACCGCAACGAACGGCGAATCGAAATGGTGTTTGAGGAACAACGCTACCATGATGCCCGACGGTGGATGATTGCCCCCGCTACGTTGGGCCGCAAAGCCAATCTGATCGTAGTAAACGGTACGCTGAAAGCCGGAAAAACGGTGAATCTCTACAAATACGATCCTACCAGCTATGATTATTCGTACAGAGTAGCTGAAATTGATCCGGGTAAAGAAAACAGACAGTGGGCGGATAAAATGTACTTCCTGCCCATCAACCGCGACGAAATGAACCGGAACAATAAATTAGTGCAAAATCCGGGGTATTAACGTTCTTGGGTAGAGGGTGAAGGGTGTGGAAAGTAGGCGTGTCAGACATCTTAATGATGCACCGATACGTTTACTCTTCACACCCTTTGCCTTTTACCCTTTTTCTTCTACCAGAAACTCATTTTCGCCATGAAAATCACATCGTTTATTTTACTTTGCTGGATGGTATCCTACACCTATGTACAGGCTCAAAAACAAATTCGGGTGAAGGCCGACACAGATATTACCAAAGCAATTCCCATGTCGGAGCGGTATCGATATCCCCAGTTTATGGCGGGCAATGTAGTCTATCGAAACGGCGTGTCGGGAGGTGGGCGGCTCAACTACAACCGACTGTTGGGCGAAATGCAGTTTATCGACAACAAGGGAGATACGCTCGGCCTTGCCGACGAACAAAATGTGGCCCACGTGATGATTGGCTCCACCCGGTTTTATGTAAATCCGGGGAAGGGTTGCCCGGAGGTGATTTCCGAACACGGCCCCATTAAATTAGCCAGACAGACAGTTTTCAAGTCAATGCGTACCGAAAAAAAGGTGGCTTATGGTCAGTCGTCGGGGGCCTCGTCGGTGGCAACGGTGCAACCCTATTCCAACAACAGTTCGATGCATCGGATTGAGGCTAACGGCGATCAAATGGTGAAAGAGGAAACCGGATATTTTATTATTGACCAGAACGAACGGTATCAGCCTCTCACTAAAAACGCTCTCTATAAACTATTTCCAAAGCATAAAAAAGCCATCGAAGCGTATCTGGACGAACAATCTATTCGGTTTTCGGAGGAAGCCGATTTGCAAAAACTACTTCAGTTTTGCAG
>JAJAYX010000494.1 GCA_026785985.1 Rudanella sp.
GGTTCAACATAGAATACCTGAAATGGGGCCGTTTTCTGTACGCCCAGCAGCACAAACCGCCTTGCCCCCAACCCATCCAAATAAAAAGCGGCCTGTCGGTCGTATTGATATTGGGTACAGCATTTCAGGAACTGCGCCTTCGTTCGGGCGCGGGTTGTCTTGATGTCCACAACTAAGCCGTGACGGAGTGTCAGGTCGGTTTGGCATTTGCAAAGCAGCCCCGTTGTCGTATCGCGGAACAAATGTGGCTGTTCTTTTCGTCCCCATTGCAACGCCCAACGGCCAAAACTTGTGTTCCGAATGGCCTGTACCATTTGGGCCAGTCGCACCTGGTCAATGCTACTGTCGATGGGTCGTCCGCAGCGTGGCTCTAAAACCAATTGGTGAAATGCCGAACCCTCGGCAAAGGCCTCAGTGGGTATCCGGTTCGGCTCGGCGGTCAAGAATCGCTCAAACTCGGTTAGGTCGGAGTTTGAAACGGCAGGAAAAGAACGGTAATCAGCAGATGGAAATAACATGGTAGCTACCTATTGGAGTAAGGAAACAGAAAGAAAGTTAGGTACTCAGATATTTAAATATCTGAGTACCTAATAAAAAGATTAAACGACTTCGGCTTCAACCTCCTGAACACTTTCCGTTTGCTCTTCCCCCGAACCTACCCCAAGGGGCTGAACGTCGGCAGGGGGCAGGGAGAAACTTTCGGAAAAGGCCAGATAATTGGCCGTTTGTTTCAGCGTATCCCGCCGATAAATGGGATAGTCAGCCGCATAATCGGCTAACTGCGCTACCATCTCCGGTGTGGCCAGTTCATAACAGAACCGACCGATGTACCACGACTTGGTAGGATCGGTTTTGCTGGTGAGTTTCTCCGGTCGAACGGTTAACACCACATCGCACAAAGACAACGGCTCCTGACCAGCATAGACGAGTTTTTTGAGGACGTTCCGCAACTCACCCAGCGTCGTGCCGTTGAACATGATGCTCGACACGCAGTTGAACGAGTCCACGAAAAACAGTTCTGCCCACGGTTCACGGTTGCGGTTGAAAAGACCATCTTCAAACACCCGGAACACAAACGGCTGAAACGACAACTCCTTCACGGGCTTACCGCTCTTATCGAGAACAGGCGTTTCACCGTCGATGTTGAACTGCCCGGTTTGGGACGGGGCCGCCCGTGCGGTTGTAGCGGTACTGTTTCGGCTCGCCCGCTTCGGCGGTCCGATTCGATGTAGCGAAAGATGTCATTAATTACGGCCTCGCCGTGTTTATTGATTACTTCTTTCGGACCGCCGATGCGGCTGTAGGATTTCATACCTGTATAGCGTAAAAAGGGGTTACTGCCTGGAATTGACCGGCCAAGCGTCTCCGGTTAGAACACTATAAAGATAGCTAAATAGTCGGCTATTTAAAAGACAAACTATTGATAGACAGAACTTTGACAACCCATTTTGATTGGTTGTCTTTAGTAAACCCCCCTTGATTAGTAGGCAGCTATTCAAGTACTCAGCTATCTGAGTGTTCACTTGTGGTGGTTAATTCTGGGCTTGGGTTTTGCCCGGATCAATTCGCGCTCGCGCTGACGCAGGAAATACTGCTGTTGGCGAGCGTCAACGATACGCTCCAACCGATTTAATTCGTCCATGAAAAGAGGGGAGTGGTAGAGCGTATCCGCTTCCTGAAGTAGATGTGCGTCGAATGAGTGGGCGACCACAGTGCGGGCCACAATGTACCGATGCTGCCAATAACCGGGTGCCAGCGAATCCCTTTCCTGAAGCGTTTGCAAACAGGCATACAGCAATCCGCCCGCGAGTAAGCCAACGGTAGCCATCCCGACGGTCAAAAAACGAACCAGCCGCAACACCGTTTTACCAGGCTGCTCAACCTTGATTACTTTCGGAACAATGCGATCCAAATGCTGCTGCATTGCCGGACTCAACTGATCCGGCAGTTGAGGAAGCCAATTGGTCAACTCACGAAGCAACTGTTCTTGTTGGGTTCGTCCCGCATCAGCAATCGCCGAAGTCAGCGCGCCAATCAAGTGGGTGGGATCAAAACCGGGCGTTGGCACAAGAGGCATTTCCTCGGCCACTGCTGGTGAGGAGATTGGCTCATTGGCAGCATCAGTAGGGGAGGAGTGAGGGCGTTGCCAGTACGGATTGGTCGGATAGGGTTTATCCGACGAGGCAGCGGGCGTTTTACCGGATGCCCAGTCCTGACCAATCATGTCGTGGTCAGGGTGAATAGGGGAGGAGGTTGTGTTCATTGGAAAGGGGAAATAGCCTCAGTCAGCCAACGTGAAGGCTGACTGAGGCATAGCTTCATAGTTTAGCGCGGTACGTTCGGGCGGTTTCGCCCACCGGTTCAGCCGGAGTTTGCTTGGTGGCCTGCTCTGCTTTAAGGTCGGTGTGGCCCCGAATTGCCGGAGGAGTACCAACCTTGAGCGGGCTGGAATCGGGGAGGGGTTCCCCCTGCCGGTTTTGCAGGATGTCGTTGAGGTCTTTCTGCTGCCGGGTTGGCCGGATAATCTGGTAAAGTGCCTGCCCCTGCCGTTGGTTGATCTCATCGGTGAGCAGAGTCAAGGCTTTGACTAAGAGCCGCCCATCGTTCGGGAAATGGATGCGGGTACGGGTCACCGCCTGCTGCTGCTGACTATCAGTCAACGTTTCGCGCTGAAACTCCTGCACCTTTTTTTCCTTGTCGTTGGGGTCGTTGTTGTAGTTAAACTGTTTGGTAAACCGGTTCATCTCGTCGAGAAAACGGCCTAGAAACGCATCATTTCGGCCCTGTGCTTTTTCGGCCCCACCTTCACCAGGCACAAGCGGCTGACGCAGTTCCAGTTCCAGCTTATTCACGCCAGAGTACAGGTCTTTTTCGAGTTTGGCATCTTTGTGGTGTTGAATTCGCTGCACCATTTCTTCGGGTGAAATCATGGCGCGCTCACGGGCCACCCGAAATTCATTGCCCACCTTGGTCGTCATGTACTCCGACTGAGCGAGTTTGGTCTCCTGCTCCGGCAGGGGAATTCCGTACGCTTTGGCATAGGTGAAGGCCGGAATGACCGACTGCACCATCTCAACCGACACCTTGACGTACTCATCCGGCCGGTTCGCCGGTGCGATAATCTCCTTGAAGCGGGCCTGGTGATTGATGGCCAGTTTGTGACCTTCCGACAACGCACCATCGGCCAGATCGAACCGCTTCAATACATCGCTGAACGTCTTAACCTCGGTATCAAATCGGACCGCCGAAGCGGGCAAACGTCGGACCCAGCACATTGGCCAACGGATTTGGGGGCAGGTTGGGGCCGGAGTAAGCGATTTCTGGCTTGATCCGAAGAGCCGGATCAGCGGCTGGGTGTGTCAGGCCGAGGTAATTGATCGCAAACCGAAGACCGGCATTGTCGCCGTCCTGGGCAATCACAAACTGGGCTTCGGGATTGCGGTCCAGTACCTTCTGAATGAACCCCAGTTGCCGGCTTCCCGGCTGGCCACCCGTTGCCATGTAAAACCGGCGTTCGCCCTCCGCTTCGGGGTTCAGTTGCTTAAACGAAAGGGCATCAATGGCTGACTCGGCCACCAGAATCCGTTGAGCAGCCACCTCCCGAAACGCATTTCGGGCTGATTCGAGCGGAATCTGCACTTGCTTTGGTTTTCCATCCTCCACGAAGTTAAACGCAATGGTTTCGGGATTGTGCCGAAACACTGTACCGACCGTGCCGACCGGCAGCGTGGCTTTATCGTTAATAGCCAGGGGTGTCTTCAGCTCATAAAACCGGTTTGAATGCCACATAGCTTCGCCCCGCTCCCCCGACGGAAACGATCGCTCCGGCGACCCGGTTGAAGCGTTCGTTGCGAATATCCATCGACACCAGGTGACCATCCTGCGCATACATTGGGAAAGCAGTGTTGTGGTGGGTTGTTCCCTTTTCCGAGGTGTACGAGACAGTCTTGATCCGTCCATCGAATTCGGGGGAAAACAGTACGTCTTTTCGCAGGGAGCGGCCTTCGAGATAGCGGGTGTCGGTGAGGGGCGCAATGGAATAGCGGCTGTGCAGGTCTTTCTCGCGCAGTTTGGTGTCAATCAGGCTTTCTTTTACCTGTCTGAGCGGGGCAGTCACGCTCTTTTCCAATTCGTAGTCAGCCGAGGACATAATCCGGTCAACAGCTTTGAACACGTTCCGGTAGATGCCATTCTCAACCCGTTCCAAAAACTTGATCACATCGCCCCGCCAGCCGCGCTGATCGTTCATATCGACGAACATTTTCTGACCGTACTTATCGCCGGTATAAACCGCCAACCGCTCCTTCGATCCCTTTTCGCCCCGTTCATAAATGAGCCACCGCATCGGCGGTCCGATCATCGCTGGGTTTAGACTTCTTAGTGTCCAACTGAAACCCATAATCCCGCAGTACGACCTCCAGATCAAGTTCTCGTTTAATAACATCAAAATCCCGAACCAGCTTTCCAGTCCCCGGTTTCAAACCAGTCCCTTCGGCTGGTTTTTTGGCTTGCCCATCGGTTGACTGCCTAACAGGTTCCTGCTTTGCCGCAGTGGGCTGGCCAACTTCACTTGGCGAAACGGTCTGCTTACCCCGCACATTAGTTAAGTCGATCCGGTTATCGTCGGCGTACTTCTCCAGCGTTTGAATGTTCCAGGCTTTGTGGTAGGCTGTCGAATCGCGGACGTTCTGGTATAGGTCGGTCACGGCCAATTGCCGGTAGGCCACCGACCCATCGAGTTTACCCCGATTGGTGATGAGTGCAGCCCGGTTGGTTTGGGCGCGGGTGAACAACTCACTGAACTCCTTTGCGTCGAAGCCGTTGACGGCCGGGTACAACCCCACACGCTGCGGTCCATCACCGAGCGTGAGCATCTTTTTGGCCTGAGGATTGTCGGTTAGGGCCGGGTTCGTCCGCGTCAGCACGCGCGGCCCGTAAAGTTCTTTGATCGCCGTGTCGAGCCGTTCGAAGTTGGCGCGGGTTGGCTCGATCCAGAGTTGGACGTTGCCGATGGCGCGGGCCGGGGCAATGGCATTCATGGCGTAATCTCCAAACGCCAGGTAGCGTACTCCCGCCTTGTTGAGCTGACGCAAAATGGCCAACTGCTCGCGGGTAGCGCGATTTTGTGCTTTCTGTTTCACGAAATAGATGCCGATTAAGGGGTTGTTAGTTCAAAGCCGCCAAGCTGCGGTTCCTGAGCGCGATGCAAGTCGCCAGCCAGTTCCGTTAAATCATACTGGAGTTCGGTAAAAGCCAGAAAGAGCCATTCGCGCTCATCAACAGTCAGGCTTTTCCATAACTCAAGGTCGTTGACCGATGCGTTAACGACAGTAATCGGCGGGTCGCCCGGCTCTTCGCCATCGCCAATGAACAGTGGTTGAATGGCCTGATGAATCCGTTCGCTGCCCCATCGCTCTTCCAGTGTTGTCAGGTAAATCATGGTTAGATCGGTTAGAGGCTGGGTTTAGGAACGGGTATTAGCTCATTAGTTGTGGGATGCACTACCCCAGGTGCAACCTGATTAGTCGGTGATTCGGCGGGCGGACTCAGTAAGGTGAGAAGCAGGGTAGGAGGGGAGTCAGCAGTTACCTGTTTCGCTTGCACCAGCACAGGATTAATCCGATGGACGACCTGATCGTGTACATCCGTCAGGATAGGTTGCCACACCAGTGGCTTTCCGGGTAATGCGATGGCCGCTTCCTGAAGGCATTGGTCAAAAGATGGCTCGAATAGCTGGATAAGCCGCTTCGATTGCTCTCCGTCGAGTTGTTGATGGTTTGAATTGCTTTGATTCATTGCTTATATTTAATTTTTTATCTAAATTAATTTATTATATTTAATAAATTATCTTTTTCACGCTTAATTTTGCGACGTATTGATCACATAGCTTATGGGTAATAGATGCAAATTAGGGCTAAAAGGGCTGGTTTTGAGCGTGGTATTGCTGGCGTATCATGACCGAAAGGCAATGGCTCAGAGTCGAAATTTTTTATCAGTCTCGCGGTCGGGTGAAACGGTGCAAGAATGGATACGCCGATCTCCAAGTGAGCAGGTTCAGCACCGGTTTTCTGAGTTGTTTATGGCCTCGCCCGACATGGCCCAGTCAATCCCCTGCCTGCCGCCACTCGGTGACTGGTCTGGCAACCGGATTTCGTCTGAATTTGGCTGGCGCAATCACCCAACGCTGAGGGTTATACGTCATCACGATGGTATCGACATTGCCGGTCCCCATCAGTACGTTCGGGCAGGGGCATCGGGACGGGTGGCAACAGTCGGGCACAGCCGAAGCCTGGGGTGCTACGTCCGCATCGACCACCTCAATTCGTACAATACAGTTTACGGCCATCTGGCGATGGCCCTTGTGCATCCGGGTCAGGCGGTTGGCATTGGGCAGACGCTGGGGATTACGGGCCGAACGGGCCGCGCAACGGGTGTGCATCTGCACTACAGCGTCTTCAAAAATAATGTACCCGTGAACCCCATTGGCCACCTTCGATTGGCCATTGATTTCGTGAACACCTATAAGCGGCAACAGCAGCGACTAACTACGACTCATCAACCTCATTAAACGTCCAATCCAATGCCAGAAATGACCAGTAAAGAACGGGATCGGACCGCCGAAGCGGGGCCACACCCAAACCGTTGAGCTTTTCATAATTGCAGCCATTTGTTTGTTGCTGCTCCACTGTCTGTGGTACTGTCACGAACTTATCTATCCAGCTACCTGGATACGTAACTATCTGTATAACTTTCTATCTACCCTCAACACCCGTTTAGGGTTATTCGGTAATCCGTTCACCAGCAAAGCATTGGTGTTACTATTACTCTTTTTGTATGCCATTGGCTCGAAGGGAAAAATCGACCCGACGATTGGGCGAAGTCAGGTATTCCGCTATTCAGCTACGGGCCTACTATTATTCATCGGTTCCATCCCGATCCTTTATGCCAAAACCTTTGTGTCTCCCGTTGCCATCGACGGGCTGTATATGGCCCTGACGATAGCAGGTACCATGCAGTTGATCAAGGGTGGGCAGTACCTGTCCCGCATCCTGTTTACGAGGTCGCCAAACGACATTTTCAACGATGCGAGCGAAGAGTTTCCCCAGAACGAAACGCTGGTGCAGAATGAGTTTTCGGTCCATTTCCAAACACTCTATTCCTACAAGGGTCAATGGCGACGGGGCCTGATTAACGTCGTCAATCCGTTTCGGTCAGTTATCGTGCTGGGCTTGCAGGGATCGGAGAAAACGTTTGCCGTGTTGATTCAGGCTCTGTGGCAAAGTATTTACAAAGGATATGTGGCCTACGTATATGATTTTAAATTTCCGGACCTGACCGAGGAAGCCTACAACGCCTACCTGAAAACCCTGGCCGAAAACACTTACGCCTGGACACCCGCCGATGAGCTTACCGACCGCAAACGCAGAAACGATCCGGTAATCCCGAAATTTTACCGCTCCGGCGGGCCGGTCCTCAATTTCGATGACATCGAGTTTTCGCATCGGTGCAATCCCATCGATGCCGACGGCATGACCGACGTGATGCCGGGCGGCCGGTGCCGTTGCCTACGAAGCCGCCCAAACAGTGATGTTGAACTTGAACCGGACCTGGGCGCAGAAACAGCCGGGCGGCCGGTGCCGGTGAGTTTTTCCCGGAGTCGGCCATCAACTTCCTGACTTCGGTACTCTGGTATTTGCGGACGGTGAACCTGAAATACCGCGCGTTGCTTGGGCAGGAAGAAAGCAAACCCGCCGATCAGCAGAATCCCGATTTACTCGCTGCCTACGCCCGGCTGTCTAACTGCTGCACGTTCCCACACACGCTGGAGTTCATCAACCAGCGCTACGACGTAACCTTTGCCCTGATGGAGCGATACCCGGAAGTGGAAATTTACGTGCGACCTTTTATCGATGCCCGCGATGGGGGCGCGATGGAGCAGTTGGAAGGACAGATTTCCTCCGTGCGTATCCCGATGGCCCGGCTCTCCTCGCCGACACTGTATTGGGTGATGACGGGGTCTGATTTTACGCTTGACATCAACAACCCTGCCGATCCGAAAATCCTCTGCACGGGCAATAACCCCGCCCGGACGGCCATCTACGGCACGGCCTTCTCCCTGTACACGGCCCGGCTCATGAAATTGGTGAACCGGAAAGGGCGGTTAAAATCGGCGTTATTCTGGGACGAGCTACCGACCATGTTCCTCAAAGGGCTGGATATGCTCATCGCGACGGCCCGCTCGAACAAGGTGGCCACCTGGCTGGGTATTCAGGACTTCGAGCAATTGACGCGGGATTACGGTGAAAAAGAAGCGAAGGTAATTATGAACCTGGGGGCCAATGTGTTCTCCGGCACGGTGGTTTATGAAACCGGTACGCCGGGGCGGGCCGAGAAACTATCCCGCCGATTTGGGAAAACGAATCAGGCCAAAGAGTCCATTACCTATTCCAAACACGATACGACGATCAACGTATCGCAACAGTTGACCGAGATGATTCCAGCGGCCAAAATCTCCCGGCTCAAACAGGGCGAATTTGTCGGGCAGTTCGTGGACAATTTCGGCGAAGAACTGGAGTTGAAAACCTTCAAATCGTTCATTGGCGTGGAAACGGAGCAAATGAAGAAACCCCACAAACTGCCGCCCATGCTCGATCTTGATGGCCTCATTCGCGACGTGTACGGCGTTGACCCGACTACCCTTTCGCCCGCCCATCGGCAAAATTTCAAATCCCGGTTGCTTCAGGATAATTACAAACGGGTGAAGGAGGATGTTCGGCTCCTGGTTGATTTTGAAGTGGCAGATTTTGGGATTGTGGTTAAAGAGCGCAAGGGTTAGTAACAGAGGTTGAAGTTAGACCAGGCAAAAATACGTAGCTCAAAACCTACCCCTTTGTTCCTTCCTGACTGCCTTTAAGGGCAGTCAGCGCACTTTCTACAAGATGTAGTGCGATGCGATGGCGTGGAATGCCTTCTCGTCAAGAGCATACCGGGCGGGTAGGGTTAGCCCTGAATTGCCGTTGAATAGCGCATGGTTCACGCCGTTGTACAATAGCCAGGCATTGGGGCCGGTGGCTAAAACGGATTCCTCAATGGCCATGCGCTCCATAGCCGCTTCTACCAGCTTTTGCGAAACGCCCACTTTCCGAACGAGTTTGGCGGCTTCCTGCCGGTCGGTTACGGCGGTATCGTGCAGTACGTTAAACACATCGTGCGTGGGGCTGGGGCATTCCTTCGCGTACCGCATAAAGTCGCGCAGGAAATTGACCAAAAACGCCTGGAACTGCTTTAGGTTGATGCCCCGGTGCGTAAAGATGTGCTGGTAGGCTCGTTCCGTCTCCGCGCTTTCATAGACCCATTCCAGGCCTTTCACATTGGCGTTTTCGGGTGTGTGGCCAGTTACTAACCAATCAAGGTATTGGTCAAGGCTCACAAAATCGTCGGCCCAGCCCATCATGCCGTTAGAACAGATTTGACGGTAGTAGGCCACCCGCACTTTCTGTTGCCGTAC
>JAJAYX010000495.1 GCA_026785985.1 Rudanella sp.
AATAATTCCAAATAAAAAGGGTTCCCTGCTTTGTGGAGGGAACCCTTTCTCTTGAACCATTTTTGGTATATTCTATTGCTGACGCATGAGAGACGCAAAATATTGCGTCTCTACATTGTTCCCCCCACAAACTCCACCGTATCCACCGCCATCAGTGCTTTTGGCTTGGCATCGGGGTTTACGAAGACGAAAAAGAGCTTTTGCAAGCCGTCCGGGGCTTTACTGAGGGGGATGGAAACTGGCCCCGTTGTGCCAAATTTCGCGTCGCCCGTTCCCAGAAGCTGCCCCCGTGGGGAGCCAACGTGGACTTCGATTTTGCCGCCCGCCACGCGCTCATCCGAGGCATAAACCACCACGTTCACTGCGCTGATACCCGTCAGGTCGATGTCGTCGAACGAAATGTTGCTACCCGATTGAGTTGCCACAGCCACTTCGTTTTTGGTGCCGGGTACTTCAAACTTCATGATCTCGCGGGCACCGTCGTTCTGAGCCGCTTTCAGGCGGGGGCTGCGCAGGGCCATCGACGCACTGCTTGTGAGCGGGCCAGCCACGCCGTTGCCTTTGTCGGTATAAGAAGCCGACAGCAGGTAAGAACCCAGTTTATTTTGTGGAGCCGTCACATAGGCACCCTTCACGGGTTGCCGCTGCATGGTTTTAGTGTCGCCGAGGGCCAGAATATAACGAACCATGTCTTTGGCATCATCTTCTTTCAGTTGAGGGTGTGCGGCCATTGCCTGTTCACCCCACACACCGCCACCACCTGTGATCACCTTGCGGGTCAGTTTATTGAGGGCCGAATTGTCTTTTTTGTATTTGTTGGCCACATCGAGGTACGACGGTCCGACTGATTTCTGGTCAACCTGATGGCAGGCTTTGCAATCACTCAGTTCGATCAGACGCTTGCCTGTTGAGAAACCGGTGTTAGCCTGGTGTCCTTGCGCCAGCATCGTTTTGTCGAAGCCTTCAAGGTAATTGATCGTCACGGTAACATCGTCGGGCGCGATTTTGCCGCCTTTCAGCGAACCGTCTTCCTTGTCTTCTACATCGACCTCATACTCGACGGGTTTGTTCTCGAAATAAAACGTTTTGTTGCCCTTCACGGCCAACGCAACGGTTGGCTCGTCGTTGCCCACTTTCACTTCCATCTCGCGAGACGATACGTTTCCGGCAGCGTCAGTAATTTTCAGCGTTGGCCGATATACGCCGGGCTTGTCATAGGTGAACGTAGGGCTGGCCTCGGTGCTTTTGGGTAATCCCTTGCCAAAATTCCACTCATATTTGATGGCATCCCCGTCATAATCAATGGAGCCATTGGCATTGAACGCCACTTTCAGCGGGGCCGCGCCAATGGTTTTGCTAGCCGAGGCCATCGCCACCGGCTTGCGGTTGCCCGCGTTGTAGGTGATGCGCGTCAGGCGGGCATCGTCGTTTTGTGCAAACCATTTCTGGCCGTATTCGAGCATGTACAGAGAACCATCGCTGGCAAACTGCATATCAATGGGGTGCGAGAATTTGTTGCCGGGCATAAACCGCTCCATCTTCACAAAATCGCCTTCTTTAGTCATCGAAACCGGGTTAATCCAATCCCGAATCCAGTCATAAGCAAAGAATTTTCCATCGTAATGGCGGGGAAATTTTACGCCTGATTCCGGGTAATCATCGTAGTAATAAACCGGGCCACCCATAGCATTACGGCCACCTTTACCCACAAGTTCTCCGAACTCCGGCGAGTCGGCGTAAGGATAATAGATATATGCTTTCTGGGCGGGGGGTAACTCCGACAGGCCTGTGTTGTTAGGCGAGTTATTAATTGGTTTGGCCGGGTCGTATGCGGGGCCGCTTGTGCTATCAGCAAAGTTATAATCGCGGTAAGCGCGGTTGTCGGCTACGAACATGGGCCAGCCGAAGTTCCCGGCTTTGCGAGCCTGATTCATCTCGTCGTGACCGCGAGGGCCTCGTTTTTCGCTATTTTCACCGGCATCGGGGCCAACTTCCCCCCAATACAAAAAGCCCGTCCGCTGATCAACGGAGATCCGGTAAGGGTTCCGGTTGCCCATCACGTAGATTTCGGGCTTTGCTTTGGCAGGGTTGCTGTTGCCAAACAAATTGCCTTCGGGAATAGTGTAGCGAGCCGCCGTTGGGTCGGCAACATCCGTCGTGGGTTTAATGCGGAGAATCTTACCCCGGAAATCGTTGGTGTTGGCCGACGAAGCCTGACCGTCCCAGCCTTTCCGGCCAGCCCGCTCGTCCATTGGGCCGTAGCCATTGGAGGCAAATGGGTTCACATCATCGCCAGTCGAGAGGTAGAGGTTACCGGCTTTGTCCCAGGCAATGGAGCCACCCGTGTGGCAGCAGTCCGTGCGTTTCACGGGTACTTTCAACAGCACTTGCTCCGATTTCAGGTCGATCTCGTCCGTCACATCGTTGAATTTGAACCGCGACAAATGCTGGGCCGTATCGCCCGATACCGGCGAATAATACAGATACAACCACTTGTTCTCATTGAACTTGGGGTCGATGTTTACGCCCATCAGTCCATACTCGAACTTGGTATAGACCGGCATATTTTTGACCACTTTGGTTGCATTGGTCTTGGGATTATAGATTTTCAACGCGCCCTTGCGTTCGCCAAAAATTACCTTTCCATTGGGCAACACGGCCAATTCGGTTGGCTCGTCTAACTTGTCAATCAGCGTTTGCTGATAGAAGCGGTTTTCTTCGGGATAGAGCGTACTTTTTGCTGCACCGTACTTCAGTTGTTTGGCCGTTGCCCACTTGATGCCGCCGAGCAGGTTTTTCAGGAAAACGGGGTCGCTGTAGGTTTCATCGGGGTGACCAAAAGCGGTGTAGAACGCCTTGCCGCCGTCGTACTCATGATACCAGATCATGGGGTGGTCGGCTCCCATTTTGCCGTCTTTGTAGGTACTCTCGTCAATCTTAACCAGCACCTTCACATCCTTGTTGAAGTTCTTAAAATCGTAGAATTCATCCTTGATTTTCCATTTCTCCGGGAAACCAAACATCGACGGGTGGTCTTTGCTAACCACATAAGCCTCGCCGGTTTGCACGTTTGGGTTGCCGGGGTGCGAGGCAAATTGCCCGCCCGCCAGCTTGTTATACCACGGCCATTCATATTCGGTATCGGTGGCTGCGTGGATGCCCACATAGCCCCCTCCGGCCTGAATATACCGCTCGAAAGCAGCCTGTTGGGCATCGTCCAGCACGTCGCCGGTGGTACACAACCAAAGCACAAGGCCATAGCGTTTCAGATTGGCCTCATTGAACAGGGCGGCATTTTCGGTCGTATCGACAGAAAAGCCATTTTCTTTGCCCATTTGCATCAGCGTGCGTTTCCCAACCGGAATCGACGCATGGCGGAAGCCTTTGGTTTTGGAGAACACCAGCACCCGATTGAGTGCCGGAGCCGCCTGTTGTGCCCAGCTTAGTGTGCTGGTCATCAGGCATATAACCGCCAAAGCCAAAAGCCGGGGGCGAATTGTAGTAAGCATAGGTTGTAAAAGTAGCACGTGCTAAACGAGTACTGTACTATTAAAACGCTAAAAAGAGTAATTTATAATTATCAAAAGTACGGCAGATTGCAAATACAACATGCATAAAAAAACGAACCGCCCAAGATGAGCGGTTCGTTCGGGATAAATCAGCCCCGTGAGGGGCGCAATCGGATTAGCCGATGGCAATTTGCTTCACGGTAGGGGCCTCAACTTTAGGCTCCACTTTAGGGAGCGTCACGTTCAGGATACCATCGGTGTAGGTTGCCGAAATACCTTCTGTGTTCACGTTTTTGGGCAGGCGGAAACTCCGCTCGAATGCCTGGAAACCAAACTCCTGACGGGTATAAGTCGGAGTTTGCTCGTCGGTTTTTTCTTCCTGCTTAAATGAGATGGTCAATTTATTTTGCTCAAGGCTCAGGTTGAAATTCTCTTTTTTCAGACCGGGAGCCGCCATATGCAATGAGTAAGCGGTTTCGTCTTCTTTCACGTTCACAGCCGGAAGCTGGGTAGCAGGCTTCTGGTAACGAACGATGTTTGGACGGCCAAAAAACGAATCAAACAAAGTCGGGAGGTTGTTATAATGCACTAAGGTTGCCATTGTATGTTGTTGTTTTGAGTGTTCAAGAATCAAGTACAACAACCTATAATCAAATCCTGTGCCGAGTGATTTTTGGGTAAAAAACGCTGTCAAAATGGCTGATTTTGCGAAATTTTACTTGAAAAATACTGTCATAATGGCTGATATGCGATACGCAAACCGCACTCACCGGCGGAAACTTTTCGTGATCCAGCCACCGCCGATTACGTCGTCACCTTCGTAGAAAACGGCCGCCTGCCCCGGCGCAATGGCCGACACACCCTGCTCGAACAGCACCTCCACTTGGTCGTTGCCCGTGTGCGGGTCCACTGTTTGGGTGATCATAGCGCGGGTTCCAGCGTCTTTGTAGCGCACCTTCGTAACCGTATCTAACGGCTCAACGATGCGGTCGTATTTTTGCAGATTTAACCGGCCCACCATCATACCGTCGCGGAACAAGTCGGTGTCCACGCCCAGCACAACTTCGTTCGTGTCTTTACGAATTTCGGTCACGAACATCGGTTGCCCGAACGCCATACCCAGACCCTTGCGTTGGCCGATGGTATAGAATGGGTAGCCCTCGTGTTTGCCCATTATTTTGTCGGTGCCTTCCATCACGAAATTACCCCCGGCAACTTCGGCTTCCAGGCCCGGTACGCGCCGTTTCAGGAATCCCCGGTAGTCGTTGTCAGGCACAAAACAGATTTCGTAGGACTCCGATTTGTTCACCAATTCGATGAACCCGCGTTCGGTGGCCATCTCCCGAATTTCGGTTTTGCGCAAATGTCCCAACGGCAATTTTGTCCGGCGCAGGCTCTCCTGCGACACCCCCCACAGTACATACGACTGATCTTTCAGCGAATCAACGCCTTTTGAAATGACGTACCTGCCAACTGAATCACCTTCGTTATCCTGATGGTCCCGCTCCGGCGTACCGGTCACACGGCGAATATTGGCGTAGTGACCCGTGGCAATAAATTCACAGTCGAGCCGGTCGGCACGGCGGAGCAGGGCATCCCATTTAATGTGGGTGTTGCACATCACGCAGGGATTAGGGGTGCGGCCTTCGAGGTATTCGCCCGTGAAGTGGTCAATGACTGCGTCGCCAAATTCGGCCCGGATATCTAAAATATAATGGGGGAAACCAAGGCTGACCGAGATATTACGGGCATCGTTGATACTGTCAAGACTACAGCAGCCTGTTTCTTTTTTGGTCCCGCCCGACGAGGCATAGTCCCAGGTTTTCATAGTCATGCCGATGACTTCGTAACCTTCTTCGTGCAGCATTACCGCTGCCAGCGACGAGTCGATGCCGCCACTCATAGCGACCAAAATGCGTCCGTGTTTGCTCATTGTGTGATCTGCGAGGGGTCAAGGCCCTCCGATTTAAGTGTTTTTGTATGCGGTCATCCAAAATGACGCACAAAGATACGAACACAAAATGGCGTAGCCTTAGTTTCGGCGTACGGGTATTGGCAGTACGAGTTGTCGTGGCCGGTTGTACTAGTTGATTTATTATGAAGGGGTTAGTCATTGATGCCAACCCCATACTGAGGTTTTTTCAGGCTATTGTTAATAAGTGTCTAACCTGTATTGGTGCGTAAATACCTATATTTGGCTTGATGACTTAACCTATTGATTACTCATCTTGCCACTATGAAAATCGACTTGGATATTCCTGATAATAAAGTTGATTTCATACTAGAATTGCTGCGTAGCCTGTCGTTTGTTGAGGCCAAACCCCTGTAGGTATATCTGATGAAAAAACTCTGGGCTCATTGGCTTTTAAATGCCTATTTTCAGCTCATCAATCCCATAGCTCGCATTAATCAGACTATTGGCTATGACGGTACCAGTCGTAGTATTGCTCCTGTCGAAATCATTCCTTAACCCTGTACGCTTATGTCTAACCTCTCACGACGGACTTTTTTAAAGCAAAATGCTATCCTCGGCCTGGGTGCTGCTTTGTCGCCTGCTTTGCCCTCGATAGCCTTTCCTTCGGTTTCTACCCCGGCTATCTTGGGTGGAACACCCCTGTTCAAAACAGAGTGGCCCAAGTGGCCGCGCTGGAACCCCGAAACCGACGAACCCCGGCTACTGGAAGTGCTCCGAAGCGGGATTTGGTCGAGGGCTGACGTTACGGCTGAGTTTGAGCAGCAGTGGGCCAACGCGTTGGGCATGAAGCGAAGTTTGTTGGTTGTAAATGGCACCAGCGCCCTAACAATCGCCCTCAATCAACTCGACATTCGGGCGGGCGACGAAGTTTTGATTCCACCTTATACCTTCATTGCCACGGCAGCCGCCGTATTAGCCAACGGTGCTATGCCGGTTTTTGTGGATGTTGACCCCGAAACGTTTCAAATCGACCCGTCCAGGATAGAGGCCAAGATTACCCCGCGCACAAAGGCAATTATGCCGGTACATATTCTGGGATTACCTGCCGACATGCCCGCGATACTGGCGATCGCCAAGAAGCATAATCTGGTGGTGATTGAAGATGCCTGTCAGGCGCATCTGGCAGAAGTCAATCATCAGAAAGTAGGTACACTGGGGCATGCAGGCTGCTTCAGTTTTCAAAACTCCAAGAACCTGGCGATTGGAGAAGGCGGGGCCATCGTGAGCAGTGACGATGCGTTTATGGACCGTTGTTTTTCTTATCAGAACTTCGGTTATCCCTACGGAAATAGAGTGGGAAGCGTTTCAACGGGTAGCATCCGGCAAGGGTCCAAACTACGGATTACCGAATACCAGGCCGCCATCGGGTTAGCGCAACTGGCCCGCTTAGATGCCGAAACAACCACACGCAACGTCAATGCAGCCTACCTAAAGTCGCGGTTGGCAGCTATTCCGGGCATTGTACCCTACAAACTCTACGACCACGTGACGCGCGGGGCGTTTCACCTGTTCCCGTTCCGGTATCAGCAGCAGGCTTTTAACGGACTGTCCCGAACATCTTTTCTAAAGGCATTGCAGGCCGAGGGTGTTCCCTGTTCGAGCGGCTATGCTACCCTGAATGACCAGCTGTTTCTGAAAGATGCCTTTGCGTCCAAAAACTTCAGAAAAGTATATTCGCGCAAGATGCTCAACTTCAATGAGTACGTGGCACGTAACGCCTGCCCAATGAATGCGCAGCTATGTAATGAAGAAGCAGTCTGGTTTACCCAAAATATGTTATTAGGCACCCGGCAGGACATGGATCTAATCGCCGATGCCGTTGCACGCGTTCATCAGCACTCCGACACCATTCGTAAGCAGACAAACGGATGAGATCCCAACGATCAATTATTGGGGCGATGGTCTTCCTTCTGCTGGGCCTCTCACCGGGAGGTTGGGCACAGGGCTGGAAAGCGGGGGTGGCCCAGACCGTCATTACACCAAAAGAGCCGTTATGGCTGGGGGGATACGCGTCGCGAACTCATGTTTCCGATGGGAAACTGCACGATCTCTGGGCCAAGGCCCTGGCCCTGGAAGATGCCACCGGCAAACGTGCGGTGCTGGTCACGACTGACCTGCTCGGGTTTCCTAAAGCACTGTCGGACATGATTCGCCAACAGGTAGAGACAACGGTGGGGCTGGGCCGTGACCAGATTATTCTGAACAGTTCGCATACCCATTCGGGGCCGGTGCTCGAAAACGCGTTGGTGGATGTTTATCCGATGAATAACAGGGAACAGGCTCAGGTCCGTCAGTATTCGCAACAGTTAGTAGGCCAGATTGTGTCTCTGGTTCAGCAAGCCATTCGGCAACTGGAACCTGCTGAGGTGTTTGCTGGTAACGGGGTGACCCGGTTTCAGGTTAATCGTCGGTCAAATAAAGAAGCTACACTGCCCGAACAAATAGCCCTGAACGGCCCAAACAATTTTGACGTACCTGTACTCAAAGTGCTCGACAAAAAGGGCCGCCTGAAAGCGTTGGCCTTTGGGTATGCCTGCCATCCAACCGTACTTGATTTGTACCAGTGGTCGGGCGACTACGCTGGTTTTGCCCAACTGGAGCTGGAGAAAACCTATCCGGCAGCAACAGTACTGTTTTTTCAGGGGGCCGCCGGTGATTTGAATCCGCTGCCTCGCCGGACTATTCCTTTAGCAATGCAGTATGGGCGGGAGTTGGGAGCTGCTGTGCAGCGGGTGGTGGAAGAAACGATGCGTCCGCTGAAGCCCACCCTCAAAACGGCTTATACCGAGATTGACCTGCCGTTTTCTGCTCCCCCGACAGATGCCGAACTAAACGCGCTGACAGCCAGTAAGGAGGCCTATCAGCAACGATGGGCTATCCGCACGATGGTTGCCCGGCAGCAAAACCAGCCGGTTCCGTCCAGCTACCCCTACCCTGTGCAACTCTGGCAAATGGGCGATCAATGGTTGGTTAGCCTGGGGGGCGAGATCGTGGTTGAATACGCGCTCGACCTTAAAAAGCGCCTGGGTAGTAACGCATTCGTGATAGGGTACAGCAACGACGTAATGGGGTATATTCCTTCGGAAACGGTGCTTCGCGAAGGCGGTTACGAAGGCGATACATCCCAGATGGTTTATGGTCTGCCGGGGCGGTGGGCACCGGGCTTACAGGCTAAAATTTTAACTGCCGTCGAGACGCTAACTCAGCAAATCACCGCTGTTTCAGGTAAATAAGCAAACCCTAATGCTCTACCCTTATGACTGATTACCAGGCAATAGTCCGTCCGTCCGAGGCTATGACCACTGCTTTTCTAACCGCTTATCCATACTATTCGGGTTTTCCGTTGGCCCATGATACCTACAACGCTATCACCACAGCCAGCGATGGGCGGGTTTATTACATTCTTAGCTCGGAATCAGTAGAAGAAGGGGGAAAGATGGGCGTATATGACCCGGAAACTGATCAGGCACGAATCATAGCTGACCTAACGGAGGTTTGTGATGAAGCAAGCCTGGGGGCAATTCCACAGGGGAAAAGTCATGTTCGCTTTTATGAACAGTCCGGCAAACTATACTTCGCTACGCACGTTGGCTACTACGAGACGATCGACGGCATGGAGCGGTTGCCGGTTCAACGTCCCAACGGACGTAAACAGTATCCTGGAGGCCATTTTCTTGCGTATGATTTAGAGACGGGGGTAATTGACAAACTGGCCACTGCCCCCCACGGCGAAGGAATTCTGACCATGACCATCGACCGGGAACGTGGGTATCTATACGGTATTACCTGGCCAACAGGCTATTTTATCCAGTATGACCTGAATAACGGCCAGCTAAACGTGCTGCCACCTATTTCGGCTCAAGGCGAGGCAGGTACGCCTGGCGACGATTACAGGGTGCTGTGCCGAAGTATGTTTGTAGAGCCACGGAAAGGGGCGGTATTTCTGTCTACGGCAGAGGGCGATATTCTTTGTTATCGACCGAATGAAGAAGCCCTTCACCGGGTGGAAGGCATTGATTTACGGTTAGATTACTTCGGTTCATACGATTCAACTCAGCCTGGTAGCATGGGTTACAACTGGCGAAAAATCTTCTGGTACGCGCCGGAGGGGGTGGCCTATGGTATTCATGGCAATTCTGGGTATTTGTTTCGATTTGATCCCTACCAATTTCGCATCGAATTGGTGGAGCGACTGACCTCAATACCATCCCGACAGAGCGGTATGTTCGACCAGTTTAGCTATGGGTATCTGGGCTTTCAGTTAGGGCCAGATCAAGAAACGATCTATTATCTAACCGGCGGACCCGTTTACTTAGATGGGCAGCGGGTAAAAGGTACTGATCAGATTGCAAAAGGAGCCGCCAAAGGACTGGAAAACCTCCACCTCATTACGTTTCATCTGCCAACAAATTCGTACCGGGATCACGGACCGATTTTTTATCCAGACGGGAGCCGACCAACCTACGTTAATGCCATTACTATTGGTAAGGATGGTGCCGTTTATACCCTTGCCCGGTTTGAACACGAAGGTCATGAGATTCAGGATTTAATCAGAATTCCTTCCGTAACACCCTAACAAATCACATTGTACTGTAAATGATCCGTTGCAACGCTGGTTTTCGCCGAAGCGAAAGTTAATTTCTACCGCTTTAAAGCCTATTGCCAAGTACAGGTTCGCTTTCATCAACGGATTATTTACAGTAACATTTTTTTGAGAAAACGTTGCGTACGGAACCATTAAACACACAATCGGTTATCTCTGCAACTGTCCAAACTGCCCTCTATGGCTTTTACGTTTCTGACCGCCGAGTGGCGGAATTTGATTTTTGCCAACTACGCCATTGACCGGAAGGTGCTGGAACCACTTGTTCCCTACGGCACTGAACTTGATGAATTTAATGGCATCTGTTACGGCAGTTTAGTCGGGTTTTATTTCCAGCATGTGAAGATGCTCGGGGCCGTAGCCGTACCCTTTCACCGGGAGTTTGAAGAGTTCAACCTGCGGTTCTACGTCCGACGCAATACCGCTACTGGTTGGCAACGGGGCGTTGTCTTCGTAAAAGAAATTGTACCTAAAGCAGCCATCACTATTGTTGCGAATACGCTTTATGGCGAACCCTACGCTACACATCCTATGCGGCATAGCTGGCGAAATGAAGGCGATAGCCAACACATAAACTATGAATGGAAAGTTGGTAACGACTGGAACCACATCCGCGTTCGGGCCGAACGGGTTGGCTACGCGCTGACACCCGGAAGCGAAGAGGAGTTCATTACGGAGCATTATTGGGGCTACACCAAACGATCAACCCTGCGGAAAAGCGAAGGCCGAACGTCGGAATATGAAGTCGT
>JAJAYX010000496.1 GCA_026785985.1 Rudanella sp.
CGGTGTACCATTGCTGGAAGTAATCTGAACCCCGGCAGCCCGGCCCTGCAAAGCCCGGTCGAAACTCTGGAGCGGCAGGTTTTCAATTACCTCACCTTTCACATTGGCAGTGGCCCCGGTTGCTTCTTTTTTGCTGACCGAAGCCCCGTAGCCTACAACCACTACTTCGCTCAGGTTTTCAGCATCATTTTCTAATTTGATGTTCAACTGAGCCTGATTGCCAACGGCTACCTCCTGGCGTTTGTAGCCAATAAAACTGAATACTAAACGCGCACTGCCTGGCGCATTAATCTTGTAATTCCCCGACGCATCCGTCGTAGTACCCCGCGTGGTACCTTTTACCTGTACGCTTACGCCCGGTAAGCCACCGTTGTCGTCTGATGAAGTGACCCGGCCACTCACCGTTACATCCTGCGCCAGCAGTGGCAAACAGAAGAACAACGATAATAACCAACTTCCGAATAGAATTTTTCTCATGAAGGTTTAATGAATGAATTGATTGAAAAACTGAACAAATAATATGCAAAATACAAAGTAAGAGAATGGTAAAACCATAGATTATTCAAAATATTTTATTTGTATAAAAGATTGCTGGGAAAATTAAATTTGGAATCAACCAAGTTTAACAATATAGTTCATGCGTGACGATATAAGAAGCAGTTTGTTTATCTTGCCAATTATTTGAAAATCTGTTTACCAACCAACTAAACCATGTTTACAGTTAAAAAACTTGTACTTGCCAGTATCGTATTAGTGGGGGCTTGTCCGCAACCGGGCAACGCTCAATCAAACGCGGGCCTGAAAACCCAAATCAATCAGAAGGCCGAAAGCCTGGAGAAAAAGGTGGTCGCCTGGCGACGGGATTTTCATCAAAATCCCGAACTCGGCAACCGCGAATTCCAGACCTCGGCCAAGGTAGCAGCCCATCTTCGCTCCCTTGGTATGGAGGTGCAGGTGAATGTGGCAAAGACCGGTGTGGTTGGTATTCTGAAAGGAGGCAAACCCGGTCCGGTTGTGGCACTTCGCGCCGATATGGATGGATTACCCGTTACCGAACGGGTGGATATTCCGTTTAAATCGCAGGTGTCGACCGAGTATAATGGCCAAAAAACGGGGGTGATGCACGCCTGTGGTCACGATACGCACGTGGCCATGCTCATGGGCGCGGCTGAAGCGTTGGCTTCGGTGAGGGCTGATCTGAAAGGGACGGTGAAGTTCATTTTTCAGCCCGCCGAAGAGGGTGCGCCAGTAGGCGAGGAGGGAGGTGCCAAACTGATGGTGAAAGAGGGGGTGTTAGACAATCCCAAAGTCGACGCGATTTTTGGCCTGCACATCAACTCCATGACGGAGGTAGGCACTATAAAGTATCGTCCTGGTGCCACCATGGCGGCCGTCGATCAGTATGCTATCAAAATTAAAGGGAAGCAAACCCACGGTGCCAATCCCTGGGCGGGCGTTGACCCCATTGTGACGGCCGCGCAGGTGGTGATGGGCCTACAAACCATTGTGAGCCGTAACCTGTCGATCACCGACAAACCGGCGGTGGTAACGGTGGGTGCTATTCTCGGAGGTATTCGCCAGAATATCATTCCTGAAGAAGTAAATATGATTGGCACGATTCGTACGTTCAGCCCCGAACATCAGGCATTGGTGCATCGGCGGATCAACGAAATTGCGACCAACATTGCCGAAAGTGTGGGGGCAAAAGCTGAAGTGAGTGTGGAGATCATGTATCCCGTTACCTACAACGATCCTAAACTGACCGATCAGATGGTACCAACGCTTGAGGCTTTAGCCGGAAAAGACAACGTGTTGATTACGCCCGCTCAGACTGGAGCAGAAGATTTTTCGTTCTTCCAGCAAAAAGTGCCGGGCTTCTTCTATTTCCTTGGCGGAATGCCTAAAGGCAGAAAGATTGAAGATGCGGCTCCTCACCACACGCCTGACTTCTACATTGATGAAGGTTCACTGGTACTGGGTATGAAATCCCTCTGCCATCTGACAGTGGATTATATGGAGCAGAAGGGGAAGTGATAAGTGATAAGTAAAAGGGCTGACGCACATTTATTATTGCGTCAGCCCTTTTTTCATTATATACTATTCATTAGCCATCACTTAAAAATAGCCGTTGGCGTAAACAGATCCGGGGATGGTCGTGGGGCCGAGGTGTTGGCGTTGATTTCGGCTTGGGAATACAGGAATCGGCGCGGAATCTGAGACCCCGTGTTAGCCGGAATCCGAAGGGCGTTGGCCGTCCGGCGGATGTCGTTGAATGCCTCTAATTGCCCATACAGCGAGAGGTAACGTTCTTCCAGAATCTCCAGCAACAAGGCCTGTTCTGCCGAGCGCGTACCAGCCCGGTTCTCAATACCGCCCGTAGCAAAATCGGCCAGCACATAGGCATCGTATTTGAGACCCGCACCCAACCAGCCTTCGGGAATGAACCCACCCGTTGCATAAAACGACCGGAGCCGGTTCAGCGACGCTAAAGCGGGAGCCGTTTGGCCTAAACGCGCCTGCGACTCAGCCAGAATCAACTGATTTTCTTCAAACGTCACCAGCGGGAACGGGGCATCGCAGGCAAAGAAACCATCTTCGCTGCCATCGGAAGCCACGCCCCAGCTAAAGCCCGGTTCGCGAGCCGACAGCACATTGGGCTCCACCGAAGCCGTGTTCAGCCCCTGTTGGTAGTACCAGTTGAGCCGGGCACCTTCGTTGGTTTTGGTGTTGTTACGGTTCAGTCGGTTGCCCGCGTCGAGCAGTTTCACCGCATAAGCTCCCTCAGCGGTCATGTAGCCCGAACGGTCGTAGGTCAGAAACGAGTAATAGATATTATACGTTTTCTGGTATTCATTGTCGTGGTAGCCAAACAGGTTCTGACCTGGGTTCTTAATGCCGTTATTGGTAAAGTTGATTGCCTGCTGATACTGTCCCTGATGCAAAAAAAACTTGGCTTTCAGGGTATTAGCGGCAGCAATCCACAATGCCCGTCCTCCGCCAAACATATAGTCGCCGGTAAGCGAACCCACTCCCGTACCGAGGTCAGTAATGGCATCAGACAGGAGTTGTTGCACAGCCGCATACACGGCCGTTTGCGTGTCGTAGGCTGGGTTGGGAAACTGCGCTAAATTGGACGCTTGCGTAAACGGAATATCACCCCATAATGCAGCAGTCATGCCCATGGTGTGGGCCTCCATAATTTTGGCAACGCCCTGCACACTGCGGTTTCCGGCGGCAACGCCTTTTTGCCGAAGTACCCGCGCATTTTTGATTGTCCCCGCGAAGATGTTCCCCCAGGCACCATCGAAATCGGCAGATACCGTATTGTAGTTGTAGAGGGCTACATATTGGCGGTCGGAACCCGTGAAATAGCCCGACCACATGCCCGCTATTCGGGCCATTTCACCCTCCATAATGCCCTGATAATTCACCTGCGTTGCCGTGAGTATTGAGGCAATGGGGGCATCGACGGGGGCCGTAGGATCAATTTCATCTACTTTATCAACGTAGCTTTCGCACGAGGCCAGCAGGAAACCGGCAGTCAGGATGGAAAGCGTTTTTTTCCAGAAAGTCATATCTTTTGATGGTCTAAAGTCTGTGTTACCCCACCCCAACCGACCCGTCGGACCGCCCTCCCTACGGGGGAGGGGCTAAAGTACCCGGATGGGTTGGCCTCTCCTTACGGGGGAGGGC
>JAJAYX010000497.1 GCA_026785985.1 Rudanella sp.
CCGCCGTGACAGGGCGGCATTCTAACCAGCTGAACTACCGAACCAATTTGATCTTGCGATGCGCTGAACGTTGCCGTTTTCGTTTATCGTGGTGCAAAAGTAGGGCTATGACCATTTCAATGCAAGTATTAATCCGAATTTTTTTTGAATCAGACCGGCTAAAAAGCCCTAAAACAGGCAGATATGGCCCATATTCGGTTGATTACGACCGGATTATTTCCATAAAAAAATGTAGCTCGGTATGAATTTCAGAGTTTACTATTGCTCATCCATCGCCGTTTTCTCACTGCCTGGAGTGAGAGCCGTTTTTTCGGCAGCAGTCGATGTAGGTACGCCAGGGGTGGGCTTACGAACTGGCCCAAAAATCCGGTTGAAGGTTCGGGTATACAGGAAACTCAGTCCCCCGCCCGTGGTGAGCGTGGAGTTCAATGCTCCCTGATTCAAGGCACTCTGCTGGTTGCGGTTATACATTTTGGCCCGGAACCGGCCATCGGGCGTTACCCAATATTCGAGTGTCCATTCACCCAGCAAACTGGCCGCGCTGGTTTGAGCCTGCCCCGTCTGATTCTGACCATAGGTGAACCCACCGTCGCGGCTGATGCGGAAACGGTCGTTCAGGAAACGATATGAAAAGCGCAATTGCAGGTTATTCAGCAGGTTTTCGTTGGTGTTGCTCCCCGAAAATCCCCCGAACGAAACGCCCACATCGAGGTTCTTATCCAGGTTAGATGCAATCCGGCTGATCTGGTTCGAGATCAACTCACTCACGCTGTTATACAATCCATTGTTCACGTTTGTTTGATCGAACAAGCCAGAGCCTTCGGGTAGTAACTGGTTGAATAACAACACACTACTCACTTGCCGGGTCAGTTCCTGCTCGTTGGCATCGAGCCGGGCGGCAAAGGCGGTAACGGCCTGCCGGAAGTCCGACGAAGCCGGGTATTCCTTGATTTCCAGGTCATACGTCACCGCAGGCGATTCCAGTTCTCCATCCAGATTAATAATCAGATCGACGGGATACCGCCGGTTGCCATCGCTATTGTTAGTGGTGGTAGGTTCACTGTTAAAACTCGTCAGTAGGGGCTTCAGTGAGGTGTATTGCGTGTAAGCCGCCGTTACGTCGAGCAGCGCACGGTAGGGGTCACCCGTCCACGTAATGCGGCTGTTTGGCCGAATCTGGAATCGCTTATTGATGACGTTTTCAAACGTAAAGGTGTATTCTCCCTGCTGAATTTCGTAATTCCCCGTCATCGAAAAGTCGCCCTTGGTGTCGATCCGCATGTTGATCCGACCCGCGCCATTCGACTTGATAATATCGCCCGTTTGCCGATCCAACTGAATTTCGCAGTACGCATCGGGCGTGATGTCGAGGTTGAAATCCATTTTGATACCTGACAAATTGAACGTGGTTTCGGCGTTGCCGGTACCGGCAAGGATAGCCGTTGTTGCATTGGCCGTTGTTGCCGTTGCCGAAACCGGCACGCGATGGACGAACTCAATAAAGTCATTTTCCGACGAGGAAACCGTGGCAGCCGCATCGAGTGGAATAAAAATCCGGGTGCCTTTGTTACTCGTTACGTCGGCCCGGATGGTCAGGTTGTCGATGGGGCCGTAGAGTTCGGCTTTACCCGTTACCACGGCGGCTCCGTAGAACAGATCATTATCTTTTGCCGCCGTATTCATGATGCGGAAATTGCGTAAATCGGCATCGAACCGAAGCTGGAAAAACCGGAAACGGTCGTGATAAACGCCACCCCGCAGGTTCATACTGTTGCCCAACGGATCGCGAATGGTCAGTCGGCGGGCAATAATTTCGCCTTCGCCGAAATAAATTTTGTCATCAAAACTGGCTTCTGCTTTCAGGTAATCGACCAGTAACCGTCCCTTCTGCACATCCAGAACGCCTTTCAAAACGGGCGAATCAATAGAACCGGCGAGATCGAGGGTGCCGTTGGCGGTGCCGCCAATATTAGAAAATAGCCCTTCGGTAAAGGGTTCAAGTACCTTAAGATCGGTGTTGGTGAACACGGCTTTCAAGTCGAAGGCATCGGCCTTTTGGCGAGGTGCATATGTCCCGCGAACAGTGACAATGTCGGCATTATTGCGATTGATGCGCGTGTTGATGTTGACCCGTTGACTGGCTGGGTCATACACGGCTCCACCAAGGATGTTACCGATCAGAAAATCATCGTATTTCAGCCGGTTAATCACCACATCGCTCTCGATAATGGGCGTTTTATACACATTACGAAGTTTACCTGTTCCCGTTAGCGTGCCGGCTAATTTGGTGTCTAATAGTGGGTTAAGGGTCTCCAGTAAGAAGTTTTCGGCACTAAGCCGGAGCGTTGATAACGAATCGGTTCCAATTTTTCCACTGGCCCGAACGCGCTGATTGCTATGCGACAATTCGACATCCGTGAACACGTAATTGTTGCCCGTTTTGCGTATCACTCCATCCGGGCTAACCGTCCAGGTGCTGTCTAATACGCGCAGGGTCGAGTTGTGGAACATCAGATCGAGTGCGTCGCCTTTGAAGCGCAATTCGCCGTTGAGGTCAGCGCGGTTGGTACTGTTTTGCTGTTGAACACTACTCGAAAAGTCAATATGATCCACGTCCCAGGCAGCTTCGAGCAGCAGGTTTTCGGTGGGGGCAATGGTGCCGATGGCCTGCTTTTGCGAGGTAACTACAACCGATGCCAGCACCGCGTCATTATCAACGAATTTGGAGGTGGTCAGGTCGGCTTCGGTGGCTCCCAGCCGCACATCGCCCACCCGGATCGAGTCGGTTTTGATAGTGGCTGTTAGCAGGGCTGTTTTATCCACCGAGAACCGGCCTTCCATTGTGGTGCCGGTGGCCACCCGCATCATTGGCAAACCAAAATCGAGCAGGGGCTGAATATCGCGAATGGCGAACTGATACAGAATGTCGTACCGACCCGCCGGGGTCAGGCGTGACCCCGGTCCTTTCAGGCGGATTTTTCGGTCGTAATACGTATTTCGGGAGGCAACGTCGCGGGTAAAATACAGGGCGTACTCTTTTGCCAGAGTCGCTAAATCCTGTACCGTTTGGTTGGGTAAAAAGGTGCCGCGCAACTCAGCAGTCAGAAAATCCGAATCGACTTTGAGCAGTCTCCCGTTGGGTTCAATGGCCGACAAAAACGACAGCGTGTCGATGTTCAGGAGTCGTTTGTTCAGCACCAGCGTGGCGTTGCGGAAGTGTGCCCGGCCTTCTAATTGGTCGATGGTGTTGCCGTTTAACTGCACATCGAGTTTGGTGCTGATGGTCAGCGAATCGCGGGTGTAGCCTAATTTTCGGAGGTCGGCTTCCTGCACC
>JAJAYX010000498.1 GCA_026785985.1 Rudanella sp.
ACTGATAAAGTCAGGACTGAGACGAGGAATGAACTGATACGTCTTCAAATCTAATTCCATGAACTGAAGCGTGTTTTCAGTACGGGGATTGATAAACACGCTATCGTTGGTCGGAGGAGGGGTGTAAACGTTGCGTTTAGGCGTAATATTCAGTAGCGTATCTGAAAGGGCAGGATAGAAAATGGCAAATTTGTCCTTTTTATGATGAGAGTTACATTTACTACAGGCAAGCAAATAATTATCCCAACAGAAGGCTTTGTCGGGGAATAGCCGCTTGGGAAATATATGTTCAATGTCCGTTGCTTCGTTGTTTTCGCAGTAATTGCAAACAGCAACATCAACGCACATCGTTGTCAGCACACTCTTTATGTTGGTAAATGCAGTTTTTTTAGTTGCACTACCCTCTTTATTTTTCCACTCTGACTTGGCTCGGTTTGCTTTTGTTTCAAAATCAGGCTCTGAATCGATTTGCTGTTGGATTTGAGCTAATTGAGTTTCTGAGGTTAGGAGGATAGGTTTATTCGGCAAGTGAATCATCGGTATTGAAAATTTTGCTCAGTTCGGCTCGTTCTTTTTTCTCTTCATCTGAAATTTTTACGTATCGGTTGAGTTGGTTAAGTCGGGTCAGGCGGGCTAATTTTTTATGCGACTCATCGGAGCGTTCAATCTCTTCACCAAAAGTACCGGTTCCATAAGCATCCAAAATATTGCCGTAAATAAGCCGGTCTCGGTCGGTGCCGATTACCTCCTCCGATTGCTCACCACTGCCCGGAGTAGCCAACCGCCAGATGGAGCCTTTTTCTGCAGCTCGACAGATTAATGGGCTGTGTGTGGTGACAATAAACTGAATATTAGGGAAATAGGTTGTGAACCATTCGCCAATGGCATCCTGCCAGGTGGGATGTAAGTGAGAATCAACTTCGTCGATGAGGACGACACCGGGGAGGCCGATTACGGGGTTAGCACAATCTGTATACTCGAATACTTTGTGTGTTCCAAACGATTGTATTAACTGACGAATCAACTCAAAAGTCATACTGAGAATAGAACGATAGCCGTCGCTCATTTGATTAATAGTCACTTTATTACCTTGGCTATCTTTGAAAAAAATCCCGTCTCTAACACTTACACTCTCAATATGCGTCTCGTTCGGTAATAAGTCTGAACTGTTAATAAAATCAGTGAAGTGTTCAAATGTTTTGTCTTCCGGGCGATGATTGAATCTATCGTCGATTTGCTTTATGTAAAGAGACATGAGAAAAGATAAAGCTTCTGATAAAGCAACATCTTCTCCAAAAACTGACAGGTGTGCTCCTAATTTTGGATTGCTTTGATAAAGGCGTTCTTTATCTGTATTGCCACCTGTGAAACGCCTAAAAGGGCCATAAGCTGTTGAAAACCAGTCTTCAGATGAAGGAGGAGGGGCTGGAGTAGGGGTTGGAGGAGGATAGTTAGTTATGGTTGCAGGTATGGTGATTGAAAGTGTGCCAGGTAATAATGGGACTTGTCTAGAAAAACTTCTTCGACCACGAAATAGGACTTCTAACAAATCAGCTCTTGCCTGATTTCCATAATACTGCCTATCAAAATATATTCGGTTTAGAGTTGGGCTTTTGATATGATCTTGATGACTTACTTCAACCGATATAGACCCCGTTCCTCCAACAGGAGTTTTCACACTTAACCAATCATCCCAATTTTGACCATTTGCGCCGATAGCAATTATATCTTTATAGTCCAACAGCCCTAGCGCTACCGCCCGCACAATCGTTGATTTCCCCGACCCGTTATCCCCAATCAACACGTGCCAACCAGCCTCTTTACCTTCGGGGAAAGTCATTTCGAAATGCTCGATGGAGCGAATATTATTGATTTCGATGCGTCTGATGTACATAAGGGGTAAAAGTAGTAGTTTTTTGCGTGTCTCCTACCAACCATTTAGCCCGGCGTTTTGCTAAACTCCCTACCTTTGCGGCCAAAATTAATGAGTGAATGAGTGAATTAGTGATTGAGTGAATGTTAGCTATGCACTCAATCACTAATTCACTCATTCACTAAATAGAAAATGCTCCGATCTCATACGTGTGGCGAACTCCGCCTGACTGATGCCTCCAAAATCGTTACCCTCTCCGGCTGGGTTCAAACCGTTCGCGACAAAGGGGGTGTCCTCTGGATCGACCTCCGCGACCGCTACGGAATCACCCAAATCATTCTGGAAGAAGGCGTTTCGTCGCCCGAACTCTTCACGATGGCCCGGACGCTGGGCCGCGAGTTTGTGGTGCAGACAACGGGCGAGGTGGTCGAGCGAAATTCAAAAAACCCCAATATTCCCACGGGAGACGTTGAACTCCGGCCCACAGTTCTCACGGTGCTGAACTCGGCCAAAGTGCCCCCGTTCAAAATCGAAGATGTGACCGACGGGGGTGACGACCTCCGCATGAAATACCGCTACCTCGACCTGCGCCGGACTCCCGTGCGCCGGAACCTCGAACTGCGGCACCGGGTGGCCCAGGAAACCCGCCGGTATATGGACGGGCAGGATTTTATTGAGGTCGAAACGCCGGTGTTGATTAAGTCAACGCCCGAAGGCGCCCGCGATTTTGTGGTGCCAAGCCGCATGAACCCCGGCGAATTTTATGCCTTGCCGCAATCGCCCCAAACGTTTAAGCAGTTGCTGATGGTGTCGGGTTTCGACCGGTATTTTCAGATTGTGAAATGCTTCCGCGATGAAGACCTCCGCGCCGACCGCCAACCCGAATTCACCCAAATTGACTGCGAAATGTCGTTTGTGGAGCAGGAAGACATTTTGGTGATGTTCGAGGGGCTGGTGCGCCATTTGTTCAAAACCGTAAAAGGCATCGACCTCGCCGAAGTGCCGCGTATGACCTACGCCGATGCCATG
>JAJAYX010000499.1 GCA_026785985.1 Rudanella sp.
AGTTTCGCCCCCGATTTCACCCAATCGACGTTTTGGGTGGTGCTGCTCTACGGGTTTTTTATGAACCTGAACAACTTCGGCATGGATCAGAACTACGTACAACGGTATCACACGACCACCTCCGTTCGGGAAGCAACCAAGTCCATCTGGCTGTGCGTTTATCTCTACGTGCCGATTTCGCTGATGTTCTTTTTCATTGGCTCGTGCCTGTATGCCTATTACCAGAGTAACCCCGATCTGTTAAACGCCGTTCGCATGGGCGTGGCCGCCGAACGCTTGCCGGGTGGCAGTCGGGCGGCTATTACACAACTGGCGGCAACGCTCGGCCCGGCAGACATTGGCGATAAGGTGATGCCTCATTTTATGGTCAACAAAGTCCCGGCGGGCTTGGTCGGGCTGATTGTAGCGGCCATTATGTCGGCAGCTATGAGCACCATTAGTTCGGGGATGAATGCTTCGGCCACGGTTTTCTCGGTCGATATTTATGGGCGGTATATCAACCGCAACCTGACGGGAAAACAGTCGTTGCGGCTGCTGTACGTGGCGACCACCGTTTTTGGTTTGCTGGGGATGCTGACGGGCATTGCCATGATCGGTATTAAGAGTGTGTTGGACATTTGGTGGCTGCTGTCAGGAATTTTTGCGGGCGGCATGTTGGGCCTGTTTCTGCTGGGGATTATCTCCCGCTCCACCCGCAACGCCGAAGCCCTCACCGCCACGATTATCGGGGTGCTGGTGATTATCTGGATGACTTTTTCGGGCCAATTCCCCGACCGTTTTGCCGCTCTGCGTAACCCACTCCATCAGAACATGATTATGGTGGTCGGCACGCTTACCATTTTTCTGGTGGGAATGTTGCTGACGCGATTACGACCGACTAAAGACCCCATTAAACCACCGGCCCCGTCGGTGCAAAGCGAGTTCAACTGAGTGCTTTCTAACCTGTTCACCGTTATGTCCCTGCTCAAGAACCCCATTTCTCCGTTACCACGGGGGTTTATTCCCGTGATGCTCACTCCCTTCCGTGAGTCGGGGGCCATTGATTCGTCGGGGCTGGCTCACCTGACGAATTTTTATTTAGAATCGGGAGCCGCCGGGCTGTTCGCCAATTGCTTGTCCAGCGAAATGTATGAACTAAGCGATTCGGAGCGGCTTTCACTCACGAAACAGGTGGTCGGTCAGGTGGCGGGCCGGGTTCCGGTGGTGGCTACCGGCACGCTGGGCGGATCCATTGCCCAGCAGGCCGATTTTGTCAAGCGTATATACGATACCGGCGCACAGGCGGTTATCGTGATCACGAGTCAGATGGCGACTCCCGACGAAAGCGATGCCGTTTTTTTAGACAGGACGCATCAACTCATGCAATTGACCGAAGCCATTCCGTTGGGGCTTTACGAGTGTCCGGTGCCGTATAAGCGGCTTATTAACAGTGCCATTCTGGCCGATCTATTGTCCACCGGGCGGCTCATTTACCATAAAGACACGAGCTTGGATGCCGATGAAGTGGCCCGTCGGCTGCGGGTGGCCGAGGGCTACGAGTTCGGCTTATACGATGCCTGCCTGGTCAACGCCGTGTCGTCGCTGCGGGCGGGGGCAGCCGGGTTGTCGTGCATTCAGGGGAATATTTTTCCGGAGTTAATCGCCTGGCTGTGTGCAAATTTTGACGATTTGGCGCGGCAGGAGCAGGTTGAGCGGGTGCAGCAATTTATGACCGATTGCATGGATCTGGTGCATGCGGCCTACCCGATTATCGCTAAATACAGCCTGCAAAAGCGGGGACTTCCGATCTCACTTTACACCCGCCGAACGGTTGACTCCTTTACGGCAGCGGTTCGGGAGGATATTGACGCGCTGCTGACCGCAGTCGATCAGCTTTATCAGGAACTCGGTATCGAATTAGTACAACCGCAACTCCTTCAATCATGAAACAACTTCTCTGCATTGGCCTGATTAGCCTACTGACACTCTCTATAGTTCTGGGGCAGAACTTCCGGAATGTCCCCGGCGTGGTGATCGACCACCTGCCCAAATCGATCCGCAATTTTTTGGGTTCGCCCAGCATCGTTATCCTGCCCGATCAACAACAAAGACGACAAGACGCAGGCCAAAACGTACATTTACTACCGGAAATACATTGCCGATATGGTCAATCAGCAGCGGTCAAGCTGGGTGAACTGGATTATTTTCCGGTATGCCGACGTGTTGTTGATATATGCCGAAGCTAAAAACGAAGCCACCGGAAAAGACTACGTTTGGCCCCTTCCGCAAACTGCCATCGACAACGCAACCAAGCTGGTTCAGCATATTGAATGGAAATAAAACGGGTTTTGATAATTCTGATAAGCCTACCCGGCTGGCTGATTCTGTCTGGAGTCATGCTGGCCGCGTATCAGCCCCCTATGCCCACAGAAACCCAACTGACCCACGCCCCCAAAGGTCATACGCTGAACAACACGCAGGTTTTTTCGCCCGACGATCAGTGGGTGGTTTATGACACCCGCAACCTAGACACCCAACTGGGCCAAACCTGCTGCATCGGCATGGTACACGTGCTGACTGCTGAGGATCGACTGCTTTACCGAACCACCAGCCAAACGGAACCGGGGCGGGCGGGGGGGGG
>JAJAYX010000500.1 GCA_026785985.1 Rudanella sp.
CAAACGGTCGCTGGCGAGCGAATTAATCTCGACCGAAACTGGCTTTTTGAAGAATCTTAGCCGAACCTATATTTTGGGTCTGTTTTGTTGATTGTTTTGCAGCACTGTCCTGTGATAAGTACTACAAAACTTATTTATCGTATTATTGCGATCAATTTTTTTCTCATTACCTTTGCCGCATGGGCGTTACGAAAACCGAACTATTTACCGACGAGCAAACGCGCCTTGCCGATTTGGCCAAAGCTTTTGCACACCCGGCAAGGGTAGCCATTTTGCAAATGCTGGCCCAGAAAAAAGCCTGTGTCTGTGGCGACCTGGTGGATGAGCTTCCGCTGGCTCAAGCCACTGTTTCTCAGCACTTAAAGGAGCTGAAACGCATCGGTATCATCCGGGGCGACATCGACCCGCCCCGTGTATGTTACTGCATCAACGAACCTGTGTGGAATGAAGCCCGGCATGCCTTTGGCGACTTACTCGATTCGTTGATCAGTACCTCCTGCTGTTAAAAAAATTTGCCAAAATCAATCGTAATATTACAATAAACCAGTGCAACTTTAAACACAAACTACGTTGATTAATGCGCCCCGACTCTCCTTTTTAGACCGCTATCTGACCGGCTGGATTTTTGGAGCAATGGCCCTTGGCATATTGTTAGGCAACCTGTTTCCGCAAATCGAGCAGACGCTGAGCGGCTATCAGTCGGGCACCACCAATATTCCATTAGCCATCGGACTGGTGCTGATGATGTACCCGCCTTTAGCTAAAGTTCGCTACGACCGGCTGGGCGAGGTGTTCCGTAACACGAAGATTCTGACGCTGTCGCTGGTGCAAAACTGGCTCATCGGCCCCGTGCTGATGTTCGGACTGGCGGTGTTGCTACTCCCTGACAAACCCGACTACATGACTGGTCTGATTATGATTGGCATTGCCTGCTGCATTGCTATGGTAATTGTCCGGAACGATCTGGCCCTTGGCGACCGGGAATACGTGGCCGGTCTGGTGGCGTTCAACAGTATTTTTCAGGTGTTATTTTACTCGGTTTATGCCTATGTGTTCATCACGGTTTTATCCCCGCTTTTTGGCCTTTGGGGAAGCACCGTGGATGTGAGCATTGGTCAAATTGCCGAAAGTGTGGCCATTTATTTGGGCTTGCCGTTTGTGGCGGGTATGCTTTCCCGGTTTGTATTGACCCGCATTAAATCGCCGAAATGGTACGAAACCAAATTCCTGCCCGCTATTAGCCCCATTACTCTGGTGGCCCTGCTGTTCACGATTGTGCTGATGTTCAGCCTGAAAGGGAAACTCATTGTGCAGATTCCGCTTGACGTACTGCGTATTGCCCTGCCGCTGGTGATTTATTTCGTCGTCATGTTTTTCACGGCATTTTACCTTGCCAAACGCGCCGGAGCCGACTATGCCAAATGTACCTCGCTGGCCTTTACGGCGGCTGGCAACAATTTTGAGTTGGGTATTGCCGTGGCCATTGCCGTATTTGGTATTAATTCGGGAGCCGCGTTTGCCGCCGTTATTGGCCCTCTTATCGAGGTGCCAGTCTTGATTTTATTAGTCAATGTTGCCCTAAAACAACGATCATCTTTTGCTTCCTGATAACCATGAAAATTGCCCTCTTCTCCGACATTCATGCCAACTTACCCGCGCTGGGGGCTGTTTTGGCCGATATAGATGCCCAAAACGTTGACGCGATTTATTGCCTCGGCGATTTGGTGGGGTATAATATATGGCCCAACGAGGTTATCAATACCATCCGTAAACGGGGCATTCCCTGCATCGCTGGAAACTATGACTATGGCGTTGGCCGCCACAGCGATGATTGCGGCTGTGCGTATAAAGCCGACGATGAAAAAGAGATGGGTAAAGTCTCGATTAGCTATACCAATCAGACCGTGGGCGAGGCTGAACGGGCTTATCTGCGAACCTTACCCACCCATATCCGGGTAGAGTTTGAACTGAACCACGAGCCTGAAAAATTGTGGCATCAGCAAACGCCGTTTGTACTAATGCTCGTACATGGTAGCCCACGGCGGGTAAACGAATACCTGTTTGAGGACCGGGGTGACTGCAGCCTGGGGCGCGTGCTCGAAGGGACTAATGCTGACGTGCTCTGTTTTGGGCATACCCACAAGCCGTTTTATAAAGTGGTCAGTGCGGAGCCGGAAGGGGAGGGAACCTACTTCCGCCACGCCATCAATATCGGGTCGGTCGGGAAGCCTAAAGATGGTGATCCCCGCGCCTGTTATGTGGTGCTAACCATCGACGAGTCGGCCCGGCCCGGTTCAAAAGAGGGGGTTTTGGTTGAGTTCGTCCGGGTGGAGTATGACGTTGAAAAGGCCGCTAAAGCAGTGGAAGAAAGTGACCTGCCGAATCGGTATGCCGAGATGTTGCGCACCGCCTGAAATTGAAAAAAATGTGTACGTTTATGCCATGACAATCCGAACTGTACAACCCACCGACTGGCCTGCTATCTCGGCTATTTATCAGCAAGGTATCGATACCGGAAATGCTACGATGGAAACAGCCGCCCCATTACCCGAAAAAATGGCTGGTAACTATCTGGCCGCTCCGCAGCTGGTGGCCGAAACCGATGGCCAAATTGCTGGCTATGCGCTTCTCTCCGCCGTATCGGGCCGGTGCGTATATGGAGGTGTAGCTGAAGTCAGTATTTATATTGGTGCAGACTTCAGGGGGCAGGGTGTGGGAAGCCTGCTCCTGACCGAACTCATCCGGCAAAGCGAAGAAAACGGCATCTGGACATTACAGGCAGGTATTTTTCCAGAAAATAAGGCCAGCGTCGCCCTGCACATAGCCAATGGTTTCCGGCAGGTTGGTTACCGCGAAAAGCTGGGTAAACACCACGGCATCTGGCGCGACATTCTCCTGCTCGAACGTCGAAGTTCGGTGGTGGGGTTTTAGATAAACGTTACTCCTCGCCCCCGCCTTTCCACTGCGACAGCAGCGAATAAGCCCCCCGTACCACAACCGGCGTTTGGATCACGGAAAAATCGCCCGGCAACACCACCGCCGAATAGCCGTTTTGGGTAACACCCCGGCGCACCTCAATGGCTTTGTAAGGCGTATTAGTCTGCTGAATAGGCTGTTGAACAAAAATGTAATCCTTCCCTTCCGAGGCTACAATCGCCCCTTCGGGGAGGGCCGGAGTTTGGTTGTTGCCCAGTTCGAGGGTGGCCTGCAATGAAGCATTGGGTCGAAGCGGTACGGCGTTCCGGAAACGGTTACCACCGCTACTCTCGAACCGGGCTAACACCCGCACTGAGCGGTCGTTCTCAACGGTTCGGTTAATGAGATAGACCCTGGCGAACTGTTCCTGTCCCCGGCCCCCGGATGGCTGTACCCCCGCAACACGCACCCGAACCCGCTGCCCTTCGCGAATGCTATTCAGGTCTTTTTCAAATACGGCTAATTCGGCGTAAAGCCCTTCTGTTCCAATGAGTTGGGCAATTACATCGGCGGGTTGCACATACTGGCCGAGGTTCGTTGGCACGTCGGTAATGATCCCGTTGATGGGCGAGGTTACGGCGTAAGTACTAACGAACTGCCCTTTTACGGCCTGTTCAGGGGAGAGGCCTACCCGCCGGATGCGCTGGGCCAACGCACTTAGGCGAGCGCGGGTAGCGTTGAGGTCGGCAGAAGTTTGCTGGAACACTTTCAGCGTCCCCACATTTTCGCGGCTAAGTTCCTGTTGGCGGGCATATTCCGTTTCGAGGTAGGTGAGCCGGGCGCGGTTTTCGGCATAGTCCTGCTGCACCTGGATCAGATCGGGGTTTTCGATGCGGGCCAACAC
>JAJAYX010000501.1 GCA_026785985.1 Rudanella sp.
CATTCATCGTTTCTGTCGGGATGGAGTTAATGGGAGTGAAAGTGTGTTGGTCCGCTCGTCGTAGATGGAAATGTCCGCTCCTTTTGGGTGAAACACGTAGGTGTTCTGGGTTGCCCTTCGGTACACGCCAAAGCTCCAGATGATGCTACTGACTACCGTGAAAGCCAGAAGAATCAGGCCACCAATGCCGAGCAACATGGTTTGTTTATGCCTGATTAGCAGGTTATTTTGGTAATAATCGGTTCGGTTCATGCGGTGCAAGAGATTGATTTAGATGGTGTTTCCATTGCGTTTGTTTTTCCGGGGGAAAGTTTTGCGATAGGCCCCACGGGTTGCTCCATCGGCGGCAGCAACTGCCCCCGCCCCGGAACCGACGACTGCCCCGACGATGCCTCCTGCTACGCCTTTGACTCCCCGGCTAAGGACGCTTCCGCCCGACGAAGCCCCGGCCTGTGCGCCCCGCGCTACCCCACCCGCGACGTGCGCGGCCATTGTGAACGGGGCCTGAGCCGCACCAGCCGCCATGTTACCCCCCAGCCGCGCTACGTTGGTGATTCCTCCACCAACCCGGTTCGCTACCGAATAACCCGCTGCTTTGAGGGGCCTGGCCACCGGAGCCGATACTGTCCCTGCACCTGACTTAGCCAGGCTGGTCGCCCCCTGTACCATTGCCCCGACACCGCCCACCGTGACGAGCATATTGGTCATTGACGGAACCTGACAGTACCCAATCAGGCACATGACCAGAATACCGATGAAGGCCAGGCCCATGTACTCGGGCGTATGTGCTTCGGCACCCCCGGCATTACCCAGCACAATGGTTTTTGGGTCGTAATAGCTGAGTTATTTGAGCGTGACCTTGAAGGCGATAGACGAGTAAACAGCCGCGACGGTGGGCAGCAGGGTGTAGTTGATGTACTTACCAAACCACTCGGCAATGTTGTTGGTCATGCCGGGAAACACGGCCAGCGCGATGGCGATAGGTGCCCCCATGCGTAACACCAGCCGGTACGTAAAGGAGATCAGGAACAAAATGCACTCGGCCAGTTGCATCAGGGCCAGCAGGATGTCTTGGGTGTAGGAGAGCAATTCGTACTTGAACTTCTCCGAGTACTCCGCAAAACTCAGTTTCAGGCTCGACCCGAACGCATCGGGCCGGGCCGCCGGAGCGGTCAAAGGTGGGGTCAACCTGCCGGAATAGTTCGGGGTGTTCGCCAATTTCCTGCCACTTGGCATCGACGGTTTGCTGGAGCAGTTTGGTCTGTTCGGCGATTTTCTCGTACAGCGTTCCGTTCTGCCGCTCAACGGCGGTGCGGATGCTTTCGCCCAACTTGTCGATCCCATTACAAATGCGGGGCGACAGGCCAATCAACACCATCAACATGAATGGGCGCAGGTAGGGGAAGAAGTCGATTGACTCCGAACGCATGACCTGGGGAATCAGCCGGGAGAAAATATAGACTAATGCCCCGATACCCGCCACCGCGCGGATTTTAGACTCGATCAGGGCGGTAATGTCCATCGTCGAGGCTGTCATATCGGCGTAGAGACCGAGCAGGGTTTTGTAAGCGTCAAAAAGCATACGTTTGAGCCGGATTTGGGCGTGAGAATTGGTTGGTACAGGGTCAGTGAATCAGGCGTTAACCGCCACTGCTACTCATTTTGTCCTGGCATTCCCGTTGTATAGCGGCTCGTTTGTCAGCTGCAATTTGACGGCCCCGGATACGAATCAGAATCTCGAACTCGGCATCCGAAATAATATGTCCGTCGTACGGGTCGATATAGCCGTTGGGTTTGCCTTTTTTGTCGGGGTCATAATAGGGAGGATAGAGGGCCTTCAACTCCTGATAGGCAAACTGTTCGCCCTGTAAATCAGCGATTTGCAGCTTGTCCTGGCACTCCTGCATCAGGGCTGTTTTGCGGTCGAGTTCGGCCTGTTTCTGCCGTTGCTGCTGGGCAATGGTTTCTTCGTCCAGTGCCGATTTGCTGCGGTCTGTGTAATCATCGTCGTACCCTTTTTCACCCAGCATGAACTGCACTTCCCCATAATTGCCCTGCTTCGTCAGCGTGGGTTCGGCCATAGCATACAGGCGGCTGCCGGGCCGCCGGAGCGGTCATCTGCCAGTCCTTTTGCGACCGAATCCGGCGCAGCGACAGCGACCGCACCTTGTAATAGTAGTTGTTGACCAGCCCCTGAAACTTTTTGGCACTCTCGTAGGCCCGGAATATCCATTCGATACGCCCCTGATCGTTCATCTCGAACATATTTTGCGAGGTGCCCTGCCGCATATCTTTCAGGATATCGTTGGCATGGCCACCCATCGCGCTCAGGTCGTCGGCAATGAGTGAGTACTCGGCCGGGTATATGTGGCCGTCTTTGCTAATCACCGTTGAGATGCTTTGCAGGGTGCGGCCGGGCCGCCGGAGCGGTCGTTTGCTGCACCGTCTGAATCAACTGCTGCCCCCGGTGATAGCTCTGCACGGCTCCTTTCACCTTCTTTAGCTTCTCGATGGCATCGACCATCGTTTTAAAAGTCGGTTTCTGAATCAGCGACATCAAGTTTGATACCGCCGTATGGATGGGATCGGAGACCACAAACTGCGCGTTCAGGGCAGTTGTCACCAGCAACAGGCACAGAAGCAGCCCTGCCACCCGGAAAACTCGGTTGGTTTGCATACGTTTTTGGGATTGAAATTGGGTTGAGAGACTATCGTTTTGGGTACAACATTGGTACGCCCTGTGCATTGACGGGCAGGTATCCCCCGGCCCGTTCGCCCCTTGACCAGCCCTTCACCGCCGACTCTAAATCATTGCCGTAATGAGTGGTGGCCAGATCGTTGATCTCCTCCACTTCCGACCGCTCGGTGGTGAAGGTGCCGTAAGCCATGCGACTTACCTCCACCCCATAAACCTTGCAGTAATCACCGATCAAGAGGGCCAAATCATTGTAGGGCGGGCGGTTGGGGTCTTTTCCTTTGTTGATACTCAGGATGATGTTGGCTTGTTTCTCGGACAGCGAAAGGGTTTGCATAACCTCGGCAAATCGCTTCTCGTAGTTGTGCTGGTCGAGCAGAAACTTGATCGGGGAGTTATTGATAATGGCATCCTTCACAATCGCATTCCCCACCAGATCATCGATCTCCTGCGTCACTACCCCCAGCGAACCGAAGTGTTTCCGCACGGTTTTGCTGCCGCACGGGCGGCCCCGACCATTTCAGAAACTGCGCGAAGTTCTCCTTAGCCAGTGCTTTCCAGGCTTCCTCGATGATGAGCATTTTCAGTACACCCTTCACACTGAAAAGTTTACGCACGTAGGTGTTCATAATCATGATGCCGGGCCGCCGGTGCGGTCGTGATGGGAAACAAAACCGGGTGATCTTTGATGTTGTCTAATTCGTAGACCACAAAAGGCAATTCCATGAGGTCAATGTTTCGGCGCGAATTGAGCAGGTAGCCGTACTGATTATCCGCGTAAAAAGGCCGCAATACGTAGAGGAAGTTGTTCAGGTCAAACTCCTTTTCCGACCCCATGTTCCGGGTGAAAATGGCCGGATAGGTATCCCGCGTGAACTCGTAAAAACTGTCGAAGCAGGTAAACAGATCGTCGCCCGATTCCCACGCCCGGCGCATGGCTCCGTAGTACTCATGCACAATGTTGGCGATGGTCACTTCCTCAGCTTTCGTGGCGGGTTCACCGTCTTTCTTCCAAAGTGCCATCAGCAGGTTGGCCAGCGCGTCTTTCGTTTCCTCATCGGGGTCAAGATCGCGGCTGTAAAACGGCGGGGCCGCCCGTGCGGTTGAACTCAATCGGATTATCCGGCTCATACCTGATATAACGCCCACCCATGAGCGCGCACAACCGCTTGTAGGAACCACCCACGTCCACCAAACTGACGTGAATGCCGTGACTAAGCAGATAATACACCATGTTGTTGATGATGAACGATTTACCCGTTCCCGACGGCCCGACGACCATGAAATTCCGGTTGGCGATAAGTCCCCGTTCCATCGGCCCAAAAAACGGATCGACCATACAGGGTCTGCCGAATCGGTCGGTGAGTAGCAGCCCATTTTTGCAGAAGAAATCGTCCCGGTAATTGGTTTCGGTGTTCCAGAGGGCTGTCGCTTCTTCCAGAAAACAAGTGGCCAGATTGTCGGCCCCGATCTCGGCAATGTTGCCCGGAATACACGACCAATACAGCGTTTCGGCATCGTATTGGGCCAGTTTCGGTTTAAAACCCAGCTTGGAAATAGCCGCAGCCGTCTGCGACCGGTAGGTATCGACCAGATCGGGGTCGCGGTGAAAAACCAGTACGTTGTAATGCGCCCGCACCACCCGGCGGTTCCGGTCTTTTACTTCCTCCATAAACGCATCCTTCGAGCGAATACTGACCGCTCCGGCGGCCCGGCTCGTTCTCCTTCGACCAGGCAGAAAAGGAGGTGTGCCGCTTCACTTCCTTCGTCAATTGGTTGGTCAGCGCGTCGCCATCCTCGATCAGCAGCACTTGATTGTAGATGTGGTTGAAGGGCAGGAGCATCCCCAGAGCCGAGCCAGTGGAAATGGGGAAATGGCTGCTATCGGTCGAGAATTGTTCCAGCCGGGCGGAGTTGTAGACCTCGTTTGGGAAGTCGGCTAACTCTGACAGGGCATAGGTGTACGTCTGCTGACCGGCCACCATCAGGCCATTAGTTAGGTCAATGTCGTGCAGTGTGGGGTCATCCAGCGAAAGCGAAAAATATCGCTGGTACAATCCGGTCTGTTCGCCATTATCCAGTAATTCGGCTGATCCTAAGCGATTTAGCTTCAGTTTGCCGGAGTCCTGATAGATGGCCGCAAACTGATTCACCACATCCACAAACTCCGCCCAGGTGCGACTGTCCTGCATTTCTTTAGGCACCAAATGCCGTTTCAGCAGCGACGATTGCCCACTAGTCCGTTTCATGGGCGATGTCGCCGGGCGCGTTACGTACAGGTAGCACCGATGGCGTAAGTAGGGACGATCCGCAAAATGACGCTCATTTTCCCACACTAAACTGTTCGCATTTCGAAGGAAATCGCTCTCGAATGGTGGTACATATACGTCCGCTCCGGCGGCCCGGTTCGATGAATAGGTCTTGCTTATGTACCATGTAGCCAACCGGTAGCACCTTGGCGGCCCGGACTAGTACATCGTGCAGCGTATCGTACTCCCCATCGGATACCGCGAAGATTTCCGGCGATTGCAGTTCAAAAGCCGCCGTGATGTCGGCGTTTTTCGAGACGATACAACCCGTTGTCTCGTCGATACAAAGAATGGGCAGCAGGTCTTTTAGAGTTTTACTTCGTTTCATCGGAGTTTATAGGGCGTAGTTGGCCGAACGGGAATCAGCCGGTTGAAAGACTGGTACTGACACACAAACTGGGGCTTTAGCTGATGCACTTTTTGCTTGACGGCACCCCACCGCCCGAAGCGGTTATTGCGGGTGTAGCACCACAGTAGTGTACTGCCTGACCCCAGGAAAAGCAGCAAGATGGCCACCAACACGGGTGCGCCCAGAATGTAGCCGAGCAGGGTGGCAAAGACCGAAGTAATCAGCCCACCAGCCGCGTAATAGAAGTAGAGACCTCGCAAACCCCGAAACTCGATCGCTCCGGCGACCCGGTTCGTTGTCGGCCCCCCGGAAAACAGGAAAGGATCGCTCCGGCGACCCGGTTCATAGCATTGCTGAAATTATTGAACTCATCAGGAACAGAAACGCCAATGAGCCAAACCACTTGAACATGAATTCATACAGGTCGTCGTCGCCCCGCCGAAACTTCTGGAAAATCCGAATCAGGCCGATGATGGCCACCACAATACCGAGAAGCAGGGCCGCCCGACTGCCTTCAACGGCCAACGACTGGGTGTACTGTTGGGCGAGGTAGTCGCTCCCGCCAAACGACGAGGAGAAGGCCCCGCTCAGAATGAAGCGATCTACCAGAAACACAACCCCGCCACAGAAAGCAAGGCTGGTTAGCCACAATACGAGCGGCCCTTCAACGTCCTCACCCCGGTTCCACTGTTGATAGAGCCGGTAACCGGCTACCACGGCAGCGAACGCACATAGCCATAACCCAATTGATTTTACCTGCCCGTAGGCCTGTAGTTCGTCGTACACCAGAATCACTTGGTCAGTTGGGTATGGGGGCGCAAAGAGTCGGAGGCTGAACGGTAATAGTTGCGAATCGAATCGACGCGGGCATCACCACCTGGCTGGTAGGGGGTAGCTCCCACCGCGTCCGTTGATGGATTGGCTATTTCGGAGTTGTCTTCTGCCCCGCGAAACAGGAGTTTATCGGTCCCGAAACGAGCCGCCGATACGGCGGGCATCCGGTAACTGACCCATCCCTGCAAAAACAGCGCGACCATGCCGACACCAATGATGGCCGATACCAGCCGCCAGCTTTCAAGCGCAAACTCACCCGTGCCGGCCTGAACCCGTGCGTAGATTCGGAGACCGCCGATCAGGGCCGTAAGGCCGCAAACGGCCCAAACGAACTTCAGGAATGTAGGCATTCGGCCGCACCGGCGGCCCGGTCAGAATTGGATTGGTAAACTGCCCGTCGATACCGACCGACGTGGCTGGGTTCCCGTTGAGGTTGATGTCCTGGGCCGAGGCAATCAGGCTGAATAGACAGCAGCCCAGTAAAAGCAGCGTTTTGGAGCGAAACATAGAAGCAACAGGATTAAGGTGCCTGGAAAAATACGGCTTCGAGGATGGCGGCAAATGCCAGCAGAAACAATACCGAACCACCCCAGTTAACCGCCGACTTCTGCACGTCCTGATCGCCCGCCTGCATTTTCGAGTAGATGCGGAAAGCGCCGAAAATCCCGACGATAGCGGCAATGACGTACATGACGGTGGTCATGGGCCGGAAATAATCCTGCAACTGCTTGGTGGTTTGGGTGAGTACCTGAACCCCCGCTCCAATACCCTTTGTTTGATCGACGCTTTGGGCCAGCGTTGTACCAGTGGCCAGCACGAGCAGTAACAACCCGCGCCTAATACCTGAAAATCGTTTCATGAAAATTTTGCGTTGGTTAGTTCATGTCTCTGGCCAGATGACAGGACAAATATGGGAATAATGTTTAAAATATTAAATATAAAAAAGTAAAAAAATATTTCTAAAAACGATTTATTTATTGCTTGGTATTGAAATTCAACAAGTTATACCCTTGGTCAATTGGTGATATTTTTCGAGCGATCAAAAGGGGCATTAGTTTGCTTTTCGGGTTGTCGGGCGGGTGATTTATAGTTAACCCAAAACTTTATCCTTTTTGATCGCTATGCGTACTATAGTTAATTACTTAACCGCCGTTTTACTCTTTACGTCAAGTATCCTTGCGCTTTGGAGTTGCTCCCCCAAGGCTGATCCCGTCGCGCTTACCCTCGATCAACGCAATGAACAGTCTGCTAGCCCAGCCGTGCGGCTGAGTGGAAACTACACCTGCATCCGTCTTCAGTTGGAGAATGGGTATTTGGAAAGTCGTAGTCAAATAAAAGGGAACGGATACGCTGTGAGTGTTCAGGCAAAGGGCGATTCGGTTCAGTTATCCTTATCGGGTGATGGGACAGCCGGGCGTTTTGCCCAACTCGATTTGGGTACGTATGCTGTTGAGTATAAAACCACTGTTGGCGCCGGTGCTGGCTATTTCACAGTAAAAAAAGACATTCTGGACGGTTTCAGTGCGGTGACTGTGATCGACCGGACTGTTGTGGGAACTGCAGCCCGTCAGATTATATATTCATTCCCCATCACACTATATCAATTTCTGCCGGGTACGCCGAATACCGGTCAGTTTACGCCCGTCAAAGCATCCGATATCTTCTCAACCACCCAGCGGATCGTGGGAATTTTCACGGTTGAGCGGGTTTTGTCGTTGCCCAACTGAGGCAGGAACTGGGATAAGCTTCAATTCGCCCTGTCAGAATAAAACAAGACATTGAACAGACATTCAGTCAGTTGGTTAGCTGAGTAGCTAACTATTTAGCTAAGAATAAATAGTGAGTAGTTGGATAGTTGGCTATTTTTAGCCTATTTGCCCCCGTAAACCTTTACGCATACCCAACATGAAAATCATCACGGTTGCTCATCAGAAAGGAGGAGTGGGTAAAACAACCCTGGCCCTGAATCTGGCTTTTTACCTGAAAGACATCAAGCGGGTCGGCATTGTTGACACCGACTTACAGGGCAGTGTGCAGGGGCTTGATTCGTTGCTGGATGGCATCACGCTGGTCAGCTACGAGGACTTACAGGCGGGTAACTACCCCGAACTGGACGTAATCATCATTGATACGCCACCCTACCTGACGAACCGGCTCAGCGATCTGTTTTCGGTCTCCGACTTTGTGCTGATACCGACAAAAGTAAGTTACCTCGACGCGATGGCCCTAAAAGCAACGATGGCATTACTACAACAAACGCAACAGGAGCGGCCCGACCTGCGGGCGGGAATCGTCCTGAACATGGTGAAACCCCGCACCTCGATGAACCGGGAGATCAAAGATATTCTGGATGCCTACCCAATTCCGACCCTGAAAACCCGAATTCACGAGCGGGTAAGCTACATCCGCTCCGTGATTGCCGGGGGAATTGTGCAACTGGAGGATACGAAGGCACACGAGGAAATGGCTGATCTGGCTGAGGAAATTATTGACCAACTTTAACTGACCGCATCAGCGGCCCGACTTACTATAATGGCTGAATCACTTAAAGAGCGGCAGGCACGCATGGCCGAAAAACTCAAAACGGAGGCTCCCAAAACTCCTCTTCAGGAGGTTAATCCGGTTACTGAAGCGGAGAGTAATAAAACCACCCAAAACAATCCGGTTGCCGCCGACGGGAGCGAACTGGTACAACTCAATTGTAAGGTGTCGAAGCGACTGCTGAAGGGTGTTCGGCAGTCAGCCCTCGACCAGGACAAGGAAATCCGTGATGTTGTGCGGGAAGCACTGGAGGAGTATTTGGCGAAGCGTACCTAACAGAAATAATTGTAGGCATCAGGACTACTACCAATCTGGAAGAAGTACTTTCTGAACTCGAAATAACGTATTCAAGTCGACAACGGCAGTGAATTTATTTCGAAAGCGTTAGATCTTTGGGCCTATGATAACGGGGTGATCTTGGACTTTTCCTGGCCTGGGAAACCCACGGATAACCCGTTTATCGAGTCTTTTAATGGAAGTTTTCGGCAGGGCCGCCTGTGCGGATGAGTGTTTAAACGCCCACTGGTTCTTATCGTTGGATGACGCCTGTGATAAGATTGAGTTATGGCGACAGAAATATAACACGTTTCGACCTCACAGTTCACTGGGCGGATTGACCCCAGATGAGGTCGGAATTGAAGGGAAGAAAAAGACAAATGAACGTCCGATCCTCAATCTTTGAGCGGTCCAATAAATGGGGGTACCTCAAATACCTAAAAGAGTAATTATGCCTTTACAAGAAGGAATAATTACCTATATTTACCACACATATTCTATGAATGATTAATATGAAACGAGTTGCATCACCCATTGGTCTGCTTCTTCAGGATGTACCGGGACATATCAATGATAGCGAAATCCTGAACTTCCTCTACACCAGAGAGGTCAACTGGCAGCATGTCAACGCCATTAAGACCCTGACCGATTTTAATGACGGTGTCATTTCCGACTGGCTTAACGTCAGTGTCAAAACATTTCGCGAATACAAAAAGCCCCCAACTTCCCTCAAGGAAAATGTCAAAGAGCAGGTGTTGCTCCTTTTATCGCTGATCAAACACGGGATTGACGTATTCGGCTCGGTTAGTGAATTCGACCAGTGGCTAAATCGGAAAAACTTTTATTTCGACAACAAAATGCCCAATGACTACCTGAATACGGTGACTGGGGTCAAATTTGTGGATGATCGGTTGACGGCCATGGAATACGGGGATAACGTGTAAGCCATGGAAGTGTTCCGAATCAGTAAGGAGGTCCATGCGACTTCGTTAAGCGCATCAGGTAGTGCCAATCGGTGGAACACCAAAGGCCAGCAGGTCCTTTACACTGGCTCATCACGGTCCCTGTCATCCCTGGAATTGGTAGTTCACCGGGGGGCCATCCAACCGAACGTCGGCTACGAAGTGATGGTGATCTCAATCGCGGATGATGACTATCTAATCAAACAAGTCCAGCGCAGCGATCTTCCCCCCAACTGGCGAAGCCTGGCGGGTTATCCTAGCTTGAAGGGGATTGGATCAGCCTGGTACAACCGCCAGGAAAGCCTGGTGCTCAAAGTGCCTTCGGCCATCATCGTTTACGAGTATAACTACATCATCAACACGGAGCACCCTGATTTCGGTAGTAAAGTACAGTTAGTGCGGACCGAAGATTACTTTTGGGATTCAAGGCTTTTATGATAACTATGGTGCTCCCCAAAACCTGTAAGAATTGGGGAGCACCATAAAGAAGACCAATTCATTCATGAACCTAACCAATGACCTATTGCTTACACGCCTGGCTGTATTATCGCTGAGCAGTATAGCTGGCTGGCTACCCAGCGTCTCCACAGACGAAGTGGAGATGCTGGCCTACGTTCTACCCAAAACCGCACCAGTAGCGACGATACAGCTGGGTGTCAACATAGCCTGCCACAAACACGATCAGGCGGTAGGAGATGGGAAATACCACCTGTTTCGATTAGCCATTCCGCTGGAAGAACGAATTAGTCGAGCGTTAAATGAACACCAGCGAAGCGGTAACCTTCCTAACGCAACGGTTGATCAAAGCGTCGCTTACCTGACTAAACTGACTGAGGGGGTAGCGATTGATCCACAGAAAGGCCCGGTGCAGGCTGGCTTATATACTGAGTTGGCCCATAACCCGATGGATATGCTAACTTGCCTCGCTAAACATTACCTGATCGCTTACCAAAATGGCTATCAGACTTTTCCTTACTTTTCATGAGTGTCGTTTATAATTCTGACTTGCTAAAAGCAACTGGCTTAGTGCAGGAAACACTGGTATTACTGGAAGCTTATCAGCCTGGGCAGACCAAAGAGGAATTTGGTCGGTACGTCAAAGAGGCCGATTTGCTGGGTAAAGCAACCCAGAATCGCGTTGATGATATCCTCAGGTCCAGCTTTTTTCGGCGTTACGTAGCAACTGGTACTAATACCGTAACAGCCCTGAAGCTTTTGCAAACGAATCATGCCGGGCTTGAGGTGCTGAATCAGCTTCTTTTAAGCTTTACC
>JAJAYX010000502.1 GCA_026785985.1 Rudanella sp.
CTCATCATTCTGGGGGCCGTTTGTGATGACGTTGTGCGTTGTCATCTTCATATTTTTGATGCGTCTGCTGATGTTCTACATCGACGATTTCGTGTCGAAAGATGTGGATCTCGTTACATTTGGGCGGTTGCTTTTCTTCTTTTCTCTGCTTACAATCCCGACGGCTCTTCCACTGGCAACCTTGCTGTCGTCGCTGATGACGTATGGCAATCTGGGTGAATTTTTTGAACTTACCGCTATGAAGAGCGCGGGCATATCGCTCACCAGAGCCATGCGTCCGTTACTGATCGTTGCGGTTTTTATTAGCGGTTTTTCGTTTTGGTTCAACAACGTTGTGGCACCCTGGGCCAATCTTAAAGGCTATAGTCTGCTTTATGACATAAAAACGGCCAAAGCTACCCTAAGTCTGAAAGAAGGGATTTTTTACAACGACCTGCCCGGTTATAGTATCAAGGTTGATCGTAAAATAATGACTAACCCCAACAGCACTACGGGTGATCTCCTGAAAGGGTTGGTCATTTATAAACACGCCACGTCGGGTGTGGAAACGGGTAATCGCGAGGTCATTCTGGCCGATTCGGGGCGGATGTATACTGATAAAGACCGTTCTTACCTGGTATTTGAGTTGTATAATGGCAATGATTATCAGGAGCAATCAGACCCAAATAATATTACCTACGCCAGCAACGGGACTCCCAATCAGCAGGCTCAGTTCATTCGGAACAGTTTTAAACATTATAAGCTGGTTATCAGCCTCGAATCGTTCGGAATTCACCGCACCGATGAGCAACAGTTTGAATACCACGAGTATATGAAAAACCTGGGCGAGTTGTCGAATTTAACGGACTCACTCAAAAAAGACTTCAGAACGACCAGTCTGAACGTGGCCAACTCATCGCGGCAGTATTATAGCTATCAATTTAAAAACGATGGCCCGGCAGGGGTTACATCCGCTGCTATTGTTGCCAAAAAACTCAAATCCGGCCCCTGGATTGATTCGGTGCTGGCCAGCAAAAAGTTTCAGCGGCAAGAGTTGGCCCCATCGGCTCTGGCGCAGGCCCAGAGTGTTCTCAGCTATGCCAGTTCCAACGTGGTTTATTTGCAGGAAAAACAGCGGCAAGTGTATAAATACGAGTTGGAAACCCACCATAAATTCACCCAGGCAATCTCGGTGTTTATTATGTTTCTGATTGGTGCTCCGCTGGGTGCTATCATTAAAAAAGGTGGTTTTGGCTTGCCGGTACTCGTTTCGATTATCTTCTTTATCCTACTCTACGTGCTGACCCTGAACGGCGATAAATTCGCTAAAGACGGCGTTTTGTGGGTGCCCGCCGGTGCCTGGATGGCCAACGGCATTCTTTTACCTGTTGGATTGTACTTTATGTACCAGGCCCGGCACGATTCACGCCTGTTCGACAAAGACGTGTATATCATTGCGTGGGATAAGCTCAAGAAAAGGTGGGCAAAATCGTAAAAGACACAAAACTTGCGTCTCTACAGGGTTTTTCGTACCTTTGCGCGTTCATTTATTATTATCATATAATTAAGCTGTCTGAAGATGTCATTACCGACCGAAAAAAAGCATGAAATCTTTGCAACCCAGGGCTTCAAAAAAACTGCTGAAGACACGGGTTCGGCCGAATCCCAGATCGCACTCTTTACGTACCGAATTTCGCAACTGACCGAACACCTGAAAGTGCATAAGCACGACCACGGTACTCGTCAGGGGCTGTTAAAACTGGTAGGTAAGCGTCGCCATCTGCTCGATTACCTGATCCGCAAAGATATTAACCGTTACCGGGCCGTTATTGCCGCGTTGGGCATCCGTAAGTAATCGAGCCAACGTTCATAGGGAATCTGCCTCTTGTGGTAGATTCCCTGCTTTTTATTCTTTCCAGTGAAGCGGTCAAAGCTGTTGTAGCGCGTTAAAAAAACACTATGTTTCAAATCACCACCCAATCAGTTGCCCTGCCCGACGGCCGGGAAATTACTATCGAAACGGGCCGTTTGGCTCGTCAGGCCGACGGAGCCGTTCTGGTTCGCTTAGGCAACACGATGTTACTGGCTACGGTTGTTTCGTCTAAAGATGCCAAAGAAGGTGTCGATTTTTTGCCCCTCTCTGTCGATTATCAGGAAAAATTCGCATCGGCCGGTCGTATTCCCGGCAGTTTTCAGCGTCGCGAAGGCCGGTTGTCAGATCCAGAGATTCTGACCAGCCGTTTGGTCGACCGTGTATTGCGCCCCATCTTCCCCGAAGATTACCATGCCGATACACAAATGATGATTACTATGATCTCAGCCGATGCTGAAGTTCTACCCGATCAATTGGCCGCTTTGGCGGCTTCGTCGGCCCTGCTGGTATCAGATATTCCGTTCAACGGTCCGATTTCGGAAGTGCGCGTTGCTAAAATCGACGGAAAATATATTGTTAACCCAAAGACCTCTGATCTCTCGCGGGCAACGCTCGTCGTGATCGTTGGGGCTACCGAGCAGGATATCCGCATGGTGGAGTGTGAAATGAGTGAGTGTTCGGAGGCCGAAGTGGTGGAAGGTCTACGGGTGGCCCACGAGGTTATTAAACTTCAGTGCCAGGCTCAGAAAGAGCTCGAAGCCAAAGTTGGCAAGACAGTAAAGCGGGTTTATAACCACGAAACGCACGACGAAGAACTTCGGGCGGCTGTCCGGGACGCTTGTTACGATAAGGTTTATGCTGTTGCCGCCCTCCAGCAACCCAGCAAAAAAGCCCGTAGCGAAGGGTTCAAAGCCGTTCGCGAGGAGTTTATGGCTTCGTTGCCCGAAGGTTCGGCAGTGAATGGCAGCTTGGTGAAAACCTATTTTGGCGATATCGTGTGGGAAGCCTCACGCCGGTTGGTACTTGACGAACGGGCGCGCTTAGATGGTCGTAAGTTAGACGAGATTCGCCAGATCGAATGCACGGCTGACTTCCTGCCGATGGCGCACGGTTCGGCCCTGTTCACACGCGGAGAAACCCAATCGTTGACAACAGCCACGCTCGGCACCAAAATGGACGAGCAAATTATCGACATGGCGATGTATCAGGGCTACAACAAATTCCTGTTACATTACAACTTCCCCGGTTTCTCAACCGGCGAAGTGAAACCCAACCGGGGTGCCGGTCGGCGCGAAATTGGCCACGGAAACTTAGCCCATCGTGCCCTCAAAAATGTGATGCCTGCCGATGCCGATAACCCCTACACGATTCGGATTGTGTCGGACATTCTGGAGTCGAATGGGTCATCATCAATGGCAACTGTTTGTGCTGGCACAATGGCCCTGATGGATGCTGGTGTGAAGATTAAAGCCCCCGTTGCCGGTATTGCCATGGGTCTGATTTCTGATACCGAGCCGGGTTCAACCAAATACGCGGTATTGTCGGACATTTTGGGCGACGAAGATCACCTCGGCGACATGGACTTCAAAGTGACCGGAACTGAGAAAGGGATCACGGCTTGCCAGATGGACATGAAAGTGAATGGTCTGTCGTATGAAATTTTGACAGAAGCCTTGATGCAGGCCCGTGCGGGTCGGTTGCACATTCTGGGTGAGATGAAGAAAGCTATCTCGGCCGTTCGCGACGATCTGAAACCCCACGCTCCCCGCGCTCACGTCATCAAGATTGAGCAAAGTCAGATTGGTGCCGTTATCGGACCCGGTGGCAAAGTGGTTCAGGAAATCCAGAAAGAGTCGGGTGCAACGGTAGTTATCGAAGAGCGCGATGGAGCGGGCTACGTGAGCATTTTCGCCACCAGCAAAGAAGGTATGGACAAGGCCATCACCCGCGTGAAAGGCATTGTGGCCGTACCGGATATTGGCGAAGAATATACGGGTAAAGTGAAAACGATCATGCCGTTTGGTGCGTTCGTAGAATTCCTGCCCGGCAAAGACGGACTTTTGCACATTTCCGAGATCAAGTGGGAGCGTGTCGAAACAATGGATGGTGTTCTGGAAGTGGGTGAAGAAGTACGGGTAAAGTTGGTTGAGATCGACAAAAAGACTGGTAAGTACCGCTTATCCCGCAAGGTCTTACTGCCGAAGCCAGAGAACAAAAACTAACAGCACTTTGTTATTTTTTTGTGTAATCGACCGTCCAAAATTGTCGTTATACAACCACACAATCCAAGGGGTACACGTACCATGAGACAGCTAAAAATATCAAAACAAATAACCAACCGCGAAAGCCAGTCGCTGGATAAATACCTCCAGGAAATTGGTAAGGTAGACCTGCTTACGCCTGATGAAGAAGTGATTCTGGCGCAGAAGATTCGCGAGGGTGACCAGCTTTCGCTGGAACGCCTGACGAAAGCCAACCTTCGTTTTGTGGTTTCGGTAGCCAAGCAATATCAAAACCAGGGTTTGTCGCTGGGCGATTTGATCAATGAGGGCAACCTCGGTCTGATCAAAGCCGCACAACGGTTTGACGAAACCCGTGGTTTTAAGTTTATTTCCTATGCCGTTTGGTGGATTCGCCAATCTATTTTGCAGGCTTTGGCCGAGCAATCCCGGATTGTGCGTTTGCCGCTGAACCGGGTGGGGTCGCTGAACAAGATTTCGAAAACGTTCTCGGATCTGGAGCAGAAGTTTGAGCGCGAACCGTCGCCCGAGGAGTTGGCGGCTGTGCTCGACATTACGCCCGCCGAGGTTGTTGATACGCTCAAGATTTCGGGTCGGCACGTGTCGATGGACGCACCGTTCGTGCAGGGTGAAGAAAACAGCCTGCTCGACGTTCTCGAAAACGATGGCGAAGACAAACCCGATTCAGGCCTCATCAACGACTCGCTCCGCAAGGAAGTGCAACGCGCCCTCTCGACGCTGACTCAGCGCGAGGCCGACGTGATTACACTCTATTTCGGTTTGAACGGGGAACACGCGATGACCCTCGAAGAGATTGGCGAGAAGTTTAACCTGACCCGCGAGCGGGTTCGGCAGATCAAGGAGAAAGCCATCCGTCGGCTCCGTCACACCTCCCGCTCGAAAGCGTTGAAGACGTATCTGGGATAACGAATTTTAGGCAACAAAAAGCCACTCCGAGTTATCGGAGTGGCTTTTTTGTATTTTAGTGCGTCATGCTGAATGGTCATTGCCTTTACTGTTGGCAAGAAGTGTCTACATCATCCCTGAAAGAGTAATCGCCTTCCAGCCATAAGCTGATTTGACTTTGTCAAACGACAGCAAGGCTGTTCCGGCTACGAATGATTCTTCGCCCACAGGCAAACAATTGAGCAGTATCGGCGTGATAAAAACATCATTGACGAAGCCAAACCCCTTGCCCTCAACCCGCTTTAGCTGCCCCTCAAAGGGTTTGAGGACATCATCAGCAGGGACTTGTGAGGTTGGTTTGATTGACAG
>JAJAYX010000503.1 GCA_026785985.1 Rudanella sp.
CTGTAACCCGTAGCGAAGGCGACTGATTGTTTGTTTCCGATGCTGAGCCAGGGATTTTGAGACCCCCGTCTCAACCATTGATTTATTCACTGGCGTCGATTTAGTTTGTCCTGAACTGGTCAGCGCCAGCAGCAGAAGCGAAAAATGACAGGTATAGAACCACAGCACACGAATCGTGTCTACATTCGAAAGCATAAGCAGGGAGAGGCTATAAAGCGGTTAGCGACAAGGATCAAAGTTAAGAAAACCTGATGTGGACGTAACCATAAAATTAGCTTTGTTGGCTAACTTCGCCCTGCTACTAAACAAGCACGCCTGTGATTACCCTTGCCTAAAGATCCTTCGTGGATCTTTATCTCCTCCAACTCCCCGCGAGTGGTCGACTGTATAGCCTTCTTTATCTCTCCGACCTCTCGCCAGACTTCGGCCCATTTTTCTTTGCCTATTAGGCCCGCTTTGTAAGCGCTCGATTCGTGTTTTCAACTTCTGACATAGCGTGGAGCAGGGATCACCTGCTCCCAATTTTATATAGTAACAATGGTAAACCTCATTAAAAACGAATGGTATAAAGAGTTTTTTACTGGCCTCAACTGCGAGATGTGGGAGCGGGCCGCAACAACTGCTTGGACACAGCAGGAAGCCAATTTTCTGGTGGTAACACTCCATGTAGAACCCGGCGCTTCGCTGCTCGATATTCCGTGCGGATTCGGGCGGCACACGGTTGAACTTGCCAGGCGCGGCTTCCGACTGACCGGTTTGGACATCTCCGACGACTATGTGCAGAAACTGCGGAATCAGGCGGCCGCCGAACTGCTACCGGTGCAGGTGATCCACGGCGATCTGCTGACAACCGACATCAAGGCCACTTTTGATGGTGCCTACTGTCTGGGCAACAGCTTCGGCTACGTCGATTATACAGGTATGCAGGTTTTTGTTGAGAAGGTATCCAGCGTGTTGAAACCGGGAGCGCATTTTGTGATCAACTCTGGCTTAGTGGCCGAAAGCATACTACCCAACTTCCCCAAAACGAAACACTATGTACTCGGCGATCTGACAATGGACATCCGCAACGAGTATGTTGTTGGAGAGAGTTACATGGCAACCGAGCTTACGTATACCCAAGCCAACCACATTGAGAAGCAGTATTTCAAACACTATGTTTACACACTGGCTGAAATCAAGCGGCTGTTGGCCCGGTACGGATTACAAACGGTAGCCGTTTACAACTCAACCGAGCAGATTCCCTATGAGCTGGGAGACCCTCAAATCTATTTGGTTGCCCGGAAAGAGTAGCATTGAGGAAAGGAACGAGTTACCCCGGAATTCATTCTGGGGTAACTCGCTTTTTGGTTATCTTTGAAAAAAAACTCGTCAGTTTATGGAAGCCATCCTTGAAAACCTCAGCATTTCCGACGAAAACCAGGACGAAAAAATGTCAAGCCTAAACCACTCAGATTTACAAACTCGTTTGGGCTTTTTGTTAATGTCAGCCTACAGACAAAAATACAGCATCTATACCGAACTCGATTTTGACTTTGCTTCTGGCAAAACTCGTCCCGACCTATGCATCATGCCTAAACGGAAAGCCAACTGGCTGGCCGACGAAATCGTGATGCAGGATGTCCCCTTCACTACTATCGAAATCCTTTCGCCGGAGCAAAGTTTAAATAGCCTGACCGAGCGCATCTACAAAAAACATTTCCCGGCGGGTGTCAAAACGGTCTGGTTGGTTGTACCCACTGTACAAACCGTTTCAATTCTATTACCCGATCGCAAGCAAGTTAACTTCTCTCAGGGCATCATTACAGACCCAGTTACCAATATTCAACTAAACCTGAATGATATTTTTGAGGAGTAGCTTATTCGCTTCGCAAACTCTTCACCGGGTTCATCAGGGCGGCTTTCACGCTCTGAAAACTCACCGTCAGCAGCGCGATACCGATGGCCAGCAAACCCGACAGCACGAACACCCGCCACTCGATATTGATTTTGTAAGCGAAGTCCTGAAGCCAGCGATTCATAGCCCACCAGGCCAGGGGCGAGGCAATCACAATGGCGATCAACACCAGTTTCAGGAAGTCTTTGGAGAGCAGCGTGACGATGCTACCAACACTGGCGCCCAGCACTTTACGAACCCCAATCTCTTTAGTACGCTGTTGAGCCGTAAAGGTGGCCAGGCCAAAAAGACCGAGGCAGGCCACAAAAATGGTTAGCCCGGCGAACAGCCCCAGAATCTGTCCGGTCTTTTGTTCGGCTTCGTAGGAGGCCTGGTAACTCTCTTCGAGGAATGAATACCGGAACGGCTCTTCGGTTTTAAACGCTGCCCATTGATTTTTCACGGAAGCCAGCAAACCCGCCATATCGCTCGTTTTGGCTTTCACAATTACCGACCCGGCGTTGTAGCGCAGCGTCATAGCCAGCGGAGCAATGCGCTCGTGCAACGACCGGAAATGAAAATCCTGCACCACGCCAATGACTCGCAACGTGGTTACTTCACCCTGGGGGTTAGGGCTGCTTAAGGTATGCCCCACCGCGTTTTTACCCCAACCATAGGTTTGGGCGGCTGTTTCGTTGATCAGCACGGCCGATGAATCGGTGCCGAAGGTGGGCGAAAAATTACGTCCGGCCACGAGTTTCATACCCATTGTTGGCAAATAATCATAATCGACCCCATAGAGCACAAACCGGCCCAGGCGATCATTTTGTCCGTCGGGGAACACCGAAAACAGGCCGTTGTTGGTCGGGCCGGTTGGCAAGTGACTTGACACACTCGCATTGGCCACCCGGCTGTCCCGAAGCAGTTGCCGACGAAACACATCCTCGTTTTTACCAAGCGCACCCGTTCCCTGCACCACAAGCACCCGCTCTTTGTCGTAGCCAAGCCGGGCATGTTGAATGTACTGGAGTTGCCGATAGACCACCGTTGTCCCTACGAGCAGCAGAAACGAAATAAAGAACTGAAAAACCACTAAGCCGCTACGCAGGCCAATGCCACCCCGCCCCGGTCTTGTTGTTATCGCACCTTTCAGCACGCTGATGGGCTTGAACGACGACAAAAAGAAAGCCGGGTAGCTGCCTGCCAACAGGCCCACCACCAAACCAAATCCCAGCAAACCCGGCAGCAGCCAGGGCGTTTGGAGGAAATCTAAGGTTAGCGTTTTACCGCTCAGGTCATTCAGAAAGGGCAGCGTTAGCCAAACCAACCCAATGGCCAGCCCCAACGACACGGCAGTGAGCAGAATGGACTCGGTCAGAAACTGGCTCACCAACCGGCTTTTCTCCGATCCCATCACCTTCCGAATACCCACTTCTTTGGCTCGTTTGGTGGCACTTGCCGTGCTGAGGTTCATGAAGTTGATGCAGGCTAAGACCAACATAAACAGGGCAATAGCCCCAAAAATATAAACGTATCGAATATCGCCACCCGGTTCCAGCTCCGATTCGGGTTTCAGGTCGGAGTGCAGGTGAATGCTGGTGAGGGGTTGCAGAAACAAACCAATGTTGTTGCCTTTTTTGCGAAACTCCGCCAGGCTCACCCCCGACATCTTCTCCAGTTGAGGAGCCATGTATTTCTCGGCAACCTGCGGCAGTTTGGCTTCCAACCGCTTGTAGTCGTAGCCATCGGGCAGCACCAGATACGTGAAGAAATTGGACTGTAGCCACGAGGTTTCTTTCGCTTCGGGCAGCGATGCCATCGACGCGAAAAGTTCGAAATGGAGGTGGGCATTGGCCGGAATCGGGTCAATTACGCCCGTAACGGTATAGGGAGTCGGCACGTCTTTCACCGTCAGCAACTTCCCGACTGGGTTGTCGGCACCGAAGTATTTTTGGGCCACTACCGACGTGATGACAACTGTATTAGGCTTAATCAGAACCGTTTTCGCGTTTTCGCCCTGACGCAATGGTAACGTGAACACCTGGAAAAAGTTGGAGTCCACATACGCCAGTCTCTCTTCCTGAAAGGTGTTTTTTTGGTGCGTCACCCGCACTGCTCCCCATCTCCGTAAGCGGGTAGCTTCGAGCACTTCGGGGTAGTCAGTGTGGAGGGTTTGGGCAACGGGGGGCATCACCGTTGCTTCGCGCATTTTCTCGCCATTCATAGTCCCCTTGAACACCACCCGCACGATGCGGTCGGCCTTCTCGTTGAAGCGGTCATAGCTCAGTTCGTCTAACACGAACAGGCTAATGAGCAGGCAGGTAGCCATGCCAATAGCCAACCCGGTGATGTTGATGACCGAGAATATCTTATCGCGGATCAGATTCCGCCAGGCGATTTTAAGGTAGTTTCTGAACATGATACTCTGTTTTGGTTATCTTTGAAAAAATCAATCGTCTATGGAAGCGCAGGCCATCGAAATCACCGAAGTCGAAACGATCTTAGAGGAAACAATGTCTCTGAACCACTCCCGCCTTACTTACCGACTGAGCGTTTTGCTATCGGCCTACGAAGAACAGTACGATATTATGCCAGAATTAGAGTTGGAACTGGTATCGGGGCGAGGTAAACCTGATGTTGCTATCTTTCCTAAGTTGATTTATAACTGGGAAGAAGACATTATCAGATATACAAATCCCCCTATAACTGCTATAGAAATCCTTTCGCCAACGCAGGCGTTCGACTCCCTGACGACCAAAATTCGAAAAATTTACTTTCCTGCTGGTGTGCAGTCAGCCTGGCTGGTAGTACCGTCTGTGAAAGCCATTCATCTGTTTTTGCCGGGTCAGGCTGTTTCCATAATCACATCAGGGGTATTTCACGATCCTGCGTCCAATGTCAGTTTGCCTGTAGACTCCATATTTAGTTAAGTACTTTTGAATTACTCGCTCCGCAAGCTCTTCACCGGGTTCATCAGCGCGGCTATCACACTCTGGAAACTCACCGTCAGCAACGCGATACCCACCGCCGGCAAACCCGCCAGCGCGAATACCCACCACTCGATAATGATCTTGTAAGCAAACCCCTGTAGCCATTGATTCATGGCCCACCACGCAATCGGGCTGGCAATGGCGATCAAAACCAGTTTCAAAAAGTCTGTGGACAACAGGGCTACAATGCTGGCGACCGACGCGCCCAGCACTTTACGCACACCAATTTCTTTAGTGCGTTGCACCACTACGTGCGATACCAACCCGTACATTCCTAAACACCCAATCAGAATAATCAGTATCGTGAAGGTGTTTGTCAGACGGACTATCAGCATTTCGGTTTTGTATAGGCTGGCAACCTCGTCGTCCAGAAACTGATACTCAAACACCTCGTCGGGGAAAACCTGTTGCCAGGCCCGTTCGATCTGATCAAGGGTCTGCGCCGGATGTTGCCCCGAAACTCGTACACCGGCTTTCCGATACCACGCTGCCCAGTTGGTAATCACGGAGGGGCTAATTTCGTCGCGGAGCGATTTCTCGTAAGCGGGCGCTGTACCCAGTCGTTAAAGTCGAAATTAGCCTGGTGGCGGTCGGTGCTGAGGTGGTACCGGAGGAACAGAAAAATCAGCAACTCACCAGTCATGCCCACCGAGAGACCAATGATATTCAGAAGCGTGTACGCTCGTTGGGAGCGCAGATTCCGCCAGGCGATTTTGAGATAGTTTCGGAACATGATTCTGTGGTTTTGGGTATCTTTGAGAAAATTCTGTATGCTATGGAGGAAACTATCGAACTAACAGAAGCCGAAATTTTACGCGGAA
>JAJAYX010000504.1 GCA_026785985.1 Rudanella sp.
CCCCAGGCAGGCAGGAGCCGTACACCTGGGTGCGGAATCAGGGCAAAGGTCGGGTTTTTTATACCGCCTACGGCCACAACGACAGTACCTGGACTAATCCCGACTTTCGGGAATTGGTAGACCGGGGCGTGTTGTGGGCCATTGGGGAGCCGGTTACGAAGCAGATTGCCAAACTCGGTATTCCGAACGTGGACATCTACGAAGCGGCCAATATCGCCATTGCCGACTATACCAAACGGCACCGCGTTCCGGCCATGCAGGTCGCCCTGAAACCCGACGACTCCAAAAAACTGATGCAGGTGCCGGTCGATTTCGACATCCAACTGTTTGCCGCCGAACCCGACATTACCAACCCCATCGCCATGTCGTGGGATGAACGCGGTCGGCTCTGGATTGTTGAATCAGTCGATTACCCGAACACGTTCCTGGAAACGGATGGGGCCGCCAATGACCGCATCAAAATCTGCGAAGATACCAACGGTGATGGCAAGGCCGATAAATTCACCATCTTCGCCGACAAGCTGAATATCCCGACGAGCATGGTCTTTGCCAACGGCGGGGTGGTGGTGTCGATGGCGCCGTACTTCGTTTTCCTGAAAGACACCAACGGAGACGACAAGGCCGACGTGCGCGAGAATATCCTGACCGGCTGGGACAAAAACGACACTCACTTTGGCCCCTCGAACCTGCAATATGGCTTCAACAACAAGCTTTGGGGGGTGGTTGGCTCCGGTTATAACGGCACTACCAAAGATGGTAAGAACCTGAATTTCAGGACTGGCGTGTATAACGTGAACCCCGACGGAACCGGGCTTGATTTCCTGGCTAACACCAGCAATAACACCTGGGGATTAGGGCTTACGGAAGACAACAACGTGTTTATTTCGACCGCCAACAACGCCCACAGCGCGTTTTATTCAATGCCCGCCCGGTATATGCAGCGCAACCTGCCCGGCGCGACGGTGCAGGCTGTGCAGAAAATCGACGGGCATTACGACTCCCACACCATGACCCCTAACCTCCGGCAAGTGGACGTGGTGGGCGGGTTTACCTCGGCAGCGGGCCACCATTTTTACACGGCCCGGAGTTTCCCGAAATCGTACTGGAACCGGGTCGCGTTTGTGTGTGAGCCAACCGTTCGGCTTATTCACAATGCCGTTATCGAGCCGAAGGGGGCCGGTTTTACCGAACGCGATGGCTGGAATATGCTGGCCAGTTCCGACGAGTGGGTTGGGCCCGTTCAGGCCGAGGTTGGCCCCGACGGGGCGTTGTGGGTGGCCGACTGGTACAACTTCATTATTCAGCACAACGTGTTTGTGGAGCGGCAGGCCCCGTCCGAAATGGTGTTGCCGTTCAAGGAGCAACCGCGTGGGCAGGGTAACGCCTTCGACAGCCCCCTGCGCGACCTGAATTTTGGGCGGATTTACCGGATCGTTTATAAAAAAGCGAAACCGTACCAGCCCATTGTCCTGTCCCGAAACGACCCCGCCGGGCTGGTAGCCGCCCTCAAAAGCGATAATATGTTCTGGCGGATGAATGGCCAACGGCTACTCGTTGAATCGAAAAACACGACCATCATCCCCGACCTGTACAAACTTATTTCCGACCCCGCCGTGGACGAAATCGGGTTGAACAGCCCCGCCGTTCACGCGCTGTGGACGTTGCACGGGTTGGGCGCACTGACGGGAACGAACGCGGAAGCGCTTCGGGTAGTGTCCAACGCGCTGACCCACAAAGCCGCCGGAGTTCGCAAAGCCGCCCTTGAGGTGTTGCCCGTAATCAGCCAAACGCTGGACATCCTTCAAAAAGTGGGCCTGTTGAATGACCCAAGCCTGAACGTGAGGATGGCCACGATGCTCGCCATGGCCCAACTGCCGCCCTCCGATGCCGTTGGAGCCGCCCTCTACCGGGCTGCCCTCCTGCCCGATAACGAAGCCGACGAGTGGATTGGGCGGGCGTTGTTTGCCGCTGCTGCCGTTCACCGCGACGGGTTTCTGGCCGAAGCCGGCAAAAATCCGGCATCAGCAACGGGTTCGGAAACGACCCTGATTAGCCGGTTACTGGCGGGCATCAACAGGGAGGTGTATTCACTGCAACGGCGAGCCACTATTGTCCTACCCCCCGACGTGACGGGCAAGGAAATTATTATCAAAGGGTCGGCGGCAAAGGGCAACCGCGACATGGAGGGCTTCATTGTGGGGCAGGGCGGTCAGGATGGCGGCTATGGGCTGTACGTTAAAGACCGTCACCTGACGATGGTGGTGAAACAAAACGGGCAGGTTTATTCAACCGCAACGACCGAACCCCTGCCCGACAATTTCGAGTTTGAGGGGCGATTGGTGAACAACGGCGAGATGCTGCTGTTCGTGAACGGAAAAGAAGTCGCCAAAGGCAAAGCTCCCTCGCTGTTTACCAAACCGCTGACGGGTAGTATCCGGGTGCAGCGCGATGTTGCGGATGAGAACTCGATGGGGGCTTACGCGGGGGCCTACACCGCCACGAACACCTTCGATTTTATCGGGAATATGCAAAACGCCACCCTCGAAGTCCGCAAACCAAGTGCCGACAGTCGCCCGCCGGTTGCCCGAAAAGTGGGCTACGAAAACGCGACGGTGGTAACCATCAAGGTGGTTGAGGAGCAGATGAAGTACGACACGAAGCAGTTTGTAGTCCGCGCCGGTCGACCCATTGTGCTGACCCTCGAAAACCCCGACATCATGCAACACAACATCGTAATCTGCAAACCGGGCACAGCCGAGAAAGTCGGTAAAGCCGCCGACAAAATGGCGCAGGACCCCAAAAGTGTGGAGAAGCATTATGTGCCGCAACTGCCGGAGGTGCTGGCATCCAGTATCTTAGTGAACCCCGGCGAGTCATATACCCTCGAATTTATGGCCCCCGACAAACCCGGCGATTACCCGTTCATTTGCACTTTCCCCGGCCATTGGAGCATTATGCGGGGGGTTATGCGGGTCGAGAAGGGGAGTGACTCGTTGAATAGTCGCTAATGCTCGGTAAAATTTGCTCTTTCACTCTTTCGCTCTTTTACCCTAATGAACCGAATCCCTTTTCTTTTTCTGCTGGCGACCCTTTGTTTATCGCTGATTCACTGCAAAACAAGCTCGCCTAAAACCGCCAAAGCGGGCAAGCCTATTCGGGTGTTGATGGTGGGCGGTGGCACCTCCCATAACTTCGGGATGTGGTATCGCAACGTTGATGGGCAGACCCTGAGCCGCGACGGATTCGCCACAGTCAACTACGTGGGCGACCCCGACTCGATGATGGCCTTTTTGCCACAGGCCGATGTGCTGTATCTGAGCAATAACCGCCCCATTACCGACCCGGCTGTCCGTCAGGCGATTATGGCCCATGTTAATGCGGGTAAAGGCCTTTTGATTGCCCATGCAGCCATGTGGTATAATTGGAAAGATTGGCCCGAATACAACCAGCAGATTGTTAGTGGCGGGTCGCGGGGCCACGATAAATACGGCACTTTCGACGTGACCGTTACGGAAACCGGCCACCCCATTATGAAAGGTGTTGACCCTAAATTTACCCTCAAAGACGAACGTTACTACTACATTCCTGACCCCGCCGGGCCGGGTGTGGAAGTGCTTGCGAGTTCGAGCCGGTCTGCCGGTGCGGTGGCGGGTTCCGACAAAATTTTCCCGTCCATTTTCGTGGTAAAAAACCCTAAAGCCCGCATTGTGGGTCTGGCCCTGGGCCACGATGCCGAGTCGCACAATATTCCCAATTACCAGGCCTTGCTGCGAAATTCGGTGGCCTGGGTCGGGAGACGATAGAAACGCAGATTACCCACCACCCCCTGAAGGGAGCTTAGCTTGACTATGCTCAACCAAAG
>JAJAYX010000505.1 GCA_026785985.1 Rudanella sp.
GTTCGGATATACAGTTATTGATCGGGGGGCATTCAGTGGAGGTTCTACAGCCCATACCTCTGCAATGCAACCTAAATGTGAAGCCTTCATGCGCGCCTGCAAAGAACTCGGTAACACGTTTCGTTTATTGGCTCAAACGAAGATCAGATGGTCGGCTAACCGGTGTTTCAGGCTGTCCAGAACAGCATCGGGAATACAACCTACAAAGCCCTGAATCCGGCCCGATGGCAACAGGTACAGAAACTCCAATCGAATGACTGACACGACCCGTAATCCATTGGCCGGGTCGGGTTGCACTAATTCACCAAAGCCGGGTATCAACTGGTTTAGTTGCGACGAAAAGCCACAAGTCAGGAAATCGCCGTAACCGGGCATCTGACGGAGCAGCAATACAGGCCGTAGTTTATACTGCCCGTTGGCCTGTGCCAATGCTGCCAATACTATATCTCCCTCCTGCCGGGCTGAGGTTGGGTCAGCGGGTTGCATGAGGGTTGAAATCAGGGTTAACCCATTTGCAGTCAGCTATAGTATATTCCTCCTCTTCATCGCCATAGGCTTCGTTAGCCGTGATGCCCGATGCGTTGAAAAAGTCCCGGCGTTCTTCGTCTTCGGATTCCTGCCGAACGCGGGCCAATAGCCCCTCGATCAACGGGCTGGCATCGGCGGGCATTTTGTCAAAGTCAATGGTCAATACGGCAGGCTGACCATTTGGATGGTTGATTATTGAAATGCCTTGCATGAAACTGTGCTTAGTTTTTCTACTAAGTTGCTTAATTTGTTCGAGTAATCCAAGTCAGACGAAATTCGGCCCTGTAGCTGACCCTATTCATTGCCATTCCCATCCCCGCTTCGTACTTTCGGCGTATCATCCTTTCCGCATAGTTTATGTCTCAACTGTCTTTCCTCTGCATTGCCACCTATTTTAAAGGTGAAGCCTTCATGCGAGCCTGCAAAGAACTCGGTAACACCGTTTATCTGCTCACCGTTGAAAAACACGCCGACAAAGCCTGGCCTTTCGAGTGCATCGACGAGGTGTTCTACCTGCCTTCGGAAAGCAACGACAGCGAGAATTTAGACAAAATGATTTTGGGCCTGTCCCACGCCATGCGCTCCCGAAAAATTGATCGGGTGGTGGCTCTGGACGATTTTGACGTGGAGAAAGGGGCACTCGTTCGCGAAACGTTCCGCATTCCGGGCATGGGCCAAACCACCGCCCGGTTTTTCCGCGATAAACTCGCCATGCGGATGCGGGCAGCCTCCGAAGGTATTCGGGTGCCGGGGTTCAGTCCTCTTTTCCACGACGAAACCATCACCCATTTTCTGCAAACCCACGAAGGCCCCTGGCTCGTGAAGCCCCGCTCTGAAGCCTCAACCACCGGTATCCGGCGCGTCGATTCGCTGGACGAAGCCTGGGAAGTGATTCATAGTCTGGGCGACAATCGCCATCAGTTCCTGATTGAGCAGTTTAAGCCCGGAAAGGTCTATCACGTTGATGCACTGTCGGTTAATGGCAAGGCAGTGTTCACGCGGGCGAGTCAGTACCTGGCTACGCCAATGGAAGTGGCCCACGGCGGGGGCGTGTTTCGGACGGGCATACTGCCCTACGATTCGCCGGAGACTACGATCCTGTGCCAGATGAACGATGCCGTGATGAAGGCGTTCGGAATGAGGCATAGTGCCTCGCACTCGGAGTATATTCTGGGCAACCACGATGGCGAGTTTTATTTCCTCGAAACAGCTTCCCGCGTAGGTGGAGCGCACATTGCGGAGTTGGTTGAGGCTGCATCGGGGGTCAATTTGTGGGCGGAGTGGGCCAAATTAGAAACCGCTGTGGCTTTGGAACAACCCTATTCGCCCCCGCAGGAAAAGCAGCAGTATGCGGGTCTGATTGTGTCGTTGGCGCGGCAGCAATGGCCTGATTTGAGCGTATTTACTGAGGACGAAATATGGTGGCGGATCAACAGGGAATACCACGTTGGGATGATTGTGCAGTCTGACAGCCGTGACCGGGTTCTGGAGTTGCTGGATGCCTATATGCACCGGATTTACGCCGAATTTCATGCCTCGGCTCCCGTGCCAGACAAGCCCACGAATTAGGGGAGGTTGGTTAGTAATCCAGGTATTTTGTACATTCACCTCACAAATGAACCTTATGGAAAAACTAAAATCACAAGGCCGTTGCCTGTACTGCGGTCAGCTTTACAACAAACGAAGCATTGGCAAACACCTCGATGGGCACCTGGCTCAGGAAGCGGCCAAAGCAGGCTCACCAAAGGGCCTGTCGTTTCATATTCGGGTCGAGGCCGCCGAAATGTTCCTGGAATTACTGGTTGATGCTACCACCCCGCTGGATTCCATTGATGGATTTCTACGGCAAATCTGGCTCGAATGCTGCGGCCACATGAGCGCGTTTCAGTTCAAAGGCAACTATGACGAAGATGGAATCCCGATGTCGCGCAAAATCGGCAAGGTATTCGGAACGGGTATGGTGCTGAATTACGAATACGATTTTGGCTCCACTACGGAGTTGGCCATCAAGGTCGGCAAGTCATTTCCGATGGCCGTTCCCGATGGAATCGTGCTGCTATCCCGCAACGAACCGCTGCGGATTATGTGCGACAAGTGTACTACCCAACCCGCCACCCAAATCTGCACTGTTCACATTTACGAAGAGGAGGGGTTTTTATGCGAAGACTGCGCCGAGACGCACGAAGAGGAATGCGAGGACTTCGCCGACTATGCCGCCATGCCCGTTGTGAACTCCCCGCGCATGGGCGTGTGTGGGTACATGGGCGGCAGCACCGACATTGAACGGGACGGGGTGTTTGTGGAGACGAGCAATTGAGTTTGGCGAATTAGTTAGTAAATTGATACTGTAAATAATCCGTTGCAAC
>JAJAYX010000506.1 GCA_026785985.1 Rudanella sp.
CACGAGGGCTATGTCGAAAATGATTTCAAACGGCAATCGCTGATGTTGTGGATGTATTCGCACACGGGGCCGGTGCTGGCCAGGGGCGATGTGAACAAGGACGGGCTTGACGACGTGTTTATCAGTGGCGATCAGCAAAAACCGGGGAACGTCTGGATTCAGCAGAAAACCGGGGCCGATGCCTTCAAAAAAATAGCCGGATTGACCATCGGCGATGAAACGGTGTCGGCCATTGCAGCCGCCGTTTTTTTCGATGCCAACGGCGATGGCTACGACGATTTATACGTGGCAATGGGCGGCTATTCGCTGTTTGAACCCAACACGCCCTCCTTGCAGGATCAACTATACCTGAACAATGGGCGGGGCAACCTGAGCCTGTCGAAAACACCGCTGCCCGACCTGAGTGCGAGCAGCAAATCGTGCGTACGGCCCGGCGATTTCGATGGCGATGGCGACCTCGATCTGTTCGTGGGTGGCCTCATCATTCCGGGCCGCTACCCCGAAACGCCGACTTCGTATCTGCTTGAAAACGTGGGCAACGGGCAGTTCAGAACGGTGGCCGCGCCCTTTGCCAACGCGGGCATGGTGACAGATGCGCAATGGGCCGACCTGGACAATGACAACCGCCCCGACCTGCTGTTGTGTGGCGAGTTTATGCCCGTGAAAATTTATCTGAATACCAAAACCGGGTTTGTCGATAAAACAACGCAGTTTTTCGCCAACGACGAAAGTGGTTTCTGGCATTCGCTGACGGTGGCCGACGTGAATGGCGATGGTAAAAAAGACCTGATTGTGGGCAACCTCGGCACCAATTCGCAAATTAAAACAGCACCCAACGAACCCGCCGACCTCTACTACGCCGACTTCGATGGCAACGGCTCCATCGACCCGTTTTTCTGTTTCTACGTCCAGCATAAACCCCACCCGTTTGTAAGCCGCGACGAACTGAACGACCAGATTTATGGAATGCGCAGGCGGTTCGGGTTTTATAAAGATTACGCCAATGCCTCACTCACCGACCTGTTCACCGCCGAGGAGTTGACCCCTGCCAAAAAGCTGACCGTTTCCGAAACCCGCTCGGTGTGTTTCCTGAACAAAGACAACCGGTTTGACAAACACGTCCTTCCCCTTCAGGCCCAGTTTTCTCCCGTCACGAGTAGCGTGGTTCAGGATTTTAACCACGATGGCCATATGGATGTGTTATTGCTGGGTAACAAGTCGGATAACCGCCTGAAATTGGGGAGCATGGATGCGAATTACGGCTGTCTGCTCACCGGCAACAGCACCGGTGATTTCACGTATATGAGCCAGCCCGGTTCGGGTTTGTCGGTGGTGGGCGATGTTAAATCGGTGCTTGGGTTGAGAGTACGGCAAACGCCGTACTTGATGATTGGCGCGTTCAACCAACCCCTACAGGTCTATAAACCCCAACAGCCATGACACGATTGCTGCTGATGGGGTTGCTGCTGAGTCAGGTGACATTGAGCAGAGCACATTATGCCCCCCCGCCCCTAAAGGAGCGCTTTAGCCCGAAAAAGCCAGTCTCCTTCACGAACGGGAAATCAAAACAGGACTTTTCTGCCCGCTTGCAACCGGCGGTTTTTGCGGTTACGATGGTGATGATTCATGATGTGGTGAACCCGCCAGCCGCCAGCCGGTTCTATACGTACTGCCTACTGGGTGCGCACGAAATTGTTTCCCACCATCAGCAATCGGTGGTGTCACCCGCCCGGTTTGTGCGCGATTTTAAAGCTGTTGACCTTGACATATCTAAGCCTTACGACTACCAGATCGCGGCTTTATTCTGCATTCTGGAAACGGGCCGGTTGATTCTGCCATCGGGGTCGATGCTGGCCGAGGAACAGGAGAAGCTGCTTACCCAATTGAAAAGCGACCACTACAGCGAGCCGGTTATTCAGCAATCGGTGGCTGTGGCGCAGGCCGTGGCCAAACATGTACTGGCCTACGCGGCTGTCGATAATTACACCAAACTCAGTGCCAGGCTCCGGTACCGGCCCACCAAAACCGAGGGAAACTGGTATCCAACGCCACCGGGCTACATCGAAGCCATTGAGCCTCATTGGAAAACCATCCGGCCCATGCTGCTCGATTCCTGTACTCAGTTTAAGCCGAAACCGCCCGTTGCGTTCAGCAAAGACACGAGCAGCGCGTTTTATAAACTGGCCTTCGACGTGTATCAGGTAAGCAAAAAACTCACTGCCGACCAGCGGTTCATAGCCTCCTATTGGGACTGTAACCCGTTCGCTATCAACACATCGGGCCACATGGCCATTGGGTTCAAGAAGATAAGCCCCGGCGGACATTGGATGAACATCACGAGCCTTGCCGCCACCAAAGCCAGGCTACCCTTCGACAAGGCCGTTTTGGTGCAGTCGGTGGTGGCCATGACGTTGATGGATGCGTTTATCAGTTGTTGGGACGAAAAGTACCGGAGCAACCGAATCCGGCCCGTAACAGCCATCAACCGGCACATCAACCCCCGTTGGCAACCGTTGTTGCAAACCCCGCCCTTCCCCGAATACACCAGCGGGCATAGCGTCATTTCTACCGCCGTTGCCGAACTGCTGACCTATTTAATTGGCCCCGATTTTGCCTTTACCGACACCACCGAAGTGATTTTCGACCTACCCGAACGTAGCTTTACCTCGTTCAGACAAGCCGCCGGCGAAGCCGCAATTTCCCGGTTATACGGAGGTATTCACTACCGCGATGCCATTGAGAACGGGCAGGAACAGGGCAAAAGTATTGGTACGTTTATTGTTAAAAAACTAAGAAAAGCCGGTATTAAGCCATCTTTGTAGTTTCCTTCTAAACCCTTAACGATGCCAGTTTTTATTGAATTGGCAGAACCGAATTAACACGCTATCATGGAGGCCGCCATAGCTTTTTCGTTTGTCGATACAAAGAAAAATAAAGTCAAACGTCAGATTATTAGAGAATTATACCGATCAGAATCGCACACGATTGCTCAACTGGCGAAGTTGTTGCACACCAGTATTCCCTCGGCAACAGCCCTCATCGACGAGTTGAGTACGGGGCAATGGGTGCAGGGAATCGGTACGGGAGAGGCTCAGTTTGGTCGTAAACCCTCGCTGTTTGCCCTCAACACCAACCGCTTTGCGACGGTGATAGCCGACATCAACGTGCATGATACCAAGCTGTTGGTGTTCAATTTGGCCAATCAGGTGGTGCATCGGCTCGACATCGACCTGCGCCTGGAGACTTCGGGGGCGTTGCTCAACGTGCTGTCGGAACCGCTGGAACAACTGGCGCAACAACTTCAGCAGGAGGGTCTGCAGGTTGTGGGCGTGGGTGCCGCCCTGCCGGGCCTGGTGAATACCCAACAAGGCATCAACTACACCTACCCCAGTCTGAGCAAACCGCATCTATCGCTCACTGAACAACTGAAAACAGCTTTCAACGCGCCGGTTTACCTGATCAACGACACGCAGGCCACCATTTTGGGGGAACACCATTTTGGGTTAGCCAAAGGCAAGAAACACGTGCTATCCATCAATATCGACTGGGGCATTGGCCTCGGCGTGATCACCAATGGCGAGATTCTGCAAGGGTCGTCGGGCTTTGCGGGCGAATTGGGGCATATTCAGATCCGGCCCGACGGCGATTTATGCACCTGCGGCAAAGTGGGGTGTTTAGATACCGTTGTCTCGGCCTCCTCGCTGATTCGCCGGGCCAAAGCCGCTCTTCAAAATGGGCAGGTATCGCTGCTGGTCAACGTTGACCCGGATGCCATCGACATCGAAACCATTATCACGAATGCCAATGCGGGCGATGCGTTCTGCATTGACCTGCTGAACGATGTTGGCAGCGAACTGGGCCGGGGCCTGGCCACGGCGGTTCACCTGTTCAACCCCGAACTGATTATTGTGAACGGCATTCTGGCCAAAGCCCGCAAAGCCATTGCCCGCCCCATCGAGCAGGCCATTGCCAAATATTGCCTGCTCAACTACCGCGACAACCTCAGCATCGAGCTCTCGAAACTGGGCGAAATGGCCAAGCTATACGGCACGCATGCCTATGTGCTGCAAAACCTCCTCGATCAGGAGTTGATACCCTGAACAATCAGCATCAACAACCGCGCTGGCACAGCAACATTCGGAGCAAAACCACCGCAACTATGTCTGGCCGAAAGACCCGCAGGTGAAGCAAAAACTGGATCAGTGGCAGAACGTGAAATTCGGGTTGCTGATGCACTGGGGGGGTATCTGCAGCGAGTGAGTCCCTCACCGAAGCAACATCAACCGGCCTTCGTAGTTCACAAAGGGCGTTTTGATAGTGTACAGATACAGCCCCGACTCAGCCTCGGCTCCGTTGAGTTGCCCGTCCCAGGGTTGCACATAACCCACTGACTGATACAGCAATAACCCCCACCGATTGAAAATACTGACCGTGCATTGGGGGTGATGTTGGGTGTTCCGAATCACCCATGAGTCGTTCTGACCGTCGTGGTTGGGCGTAAAGGTATTGGGAATGTACAGGGGCGGAATAATGTGTACTGTAACGGTGTCGGTGGCAGGGCAACCGCTTCGGCTCCAGGCGGTGAGGGTATACGTGGTCGTTTCGGCAGGCGTAGCTATGGGCTGAGCAATTGTTGTGGAGCTTAAGCCATCGCCCGGCGACCAACTAAACGAGTTTGCATTATTCACCACCGGCTGCAATAAAACGGGTGTCCCCCCTAATACCGGCCCTATCGACGGAATCTGAATCATAACCCGCTCGTTCTGAGTTTGGCCCAGAATAGTTTGCGCTTTCGACACCCCCTCACATCCATTCAACGAGATTCGAACGGCATAGGCACCAC
>JAJAYX010000507.1 GCA_026785985.1 Rudanella sp.
GGTTTACGCCGGGTTGGCAAGACAACGGCGGTTCGGTATCTGTTGAGCCACATTACGCATAGCAACACGATTTATCTTGATCTGGAAAAAGCTGAAAACAGGCTTCTATTCAATCAAACACACTGTTGCTGTCGAAGTGAAAGAAACGGCAACACCCCACGATTTGACCGTGCTGACCGAACGAGCCAAGTCTATCGGGCTTTCAGAACAACGGTTGATTAGCCGGAAGACACCAGGACAATCCGCTGAGGCATCTTCCGGGCCGGGTTTTATTTCCTAAATTTTGTGCTGCAATTACAATACAAGACGCTGACCAAGATATCCGGCTCACACATCGCGACTTACGATTCTATCCCATTATTGCCTGACCACAGCGACCCATTCGACCGTTTGCTTATTGCAACGGCCATTGCCGAAAACATCCCCATTATTTCGGCAGACGACAAGTTCCGGGCCTATCGACCTCAGCTACAATTGATAGATGCCTGATATGGTTGAGACTGATTGTATCATAGCTGAGACAGTGTTCGAATCTCTGAATCGGTTAATGCACGGTTATAGAGCCGAATTTCATCCATAGAGCCAACAGTCGATTCAGTTGTGGCACAAATCTTTTTTTCATGGTATTAAATTGGTTTAATTGGTTTGGGATGTACGCGAAAAAGAGTAGATTATTCAGAATAAATCCTGCGTGGGCCACTGGCTTATCCCCTGAATACCATTCCACATTAGTGCATCGAGATCTTTGAAGTAGTTGGTGTCATCGCTCCTCTGATTTACCAGAACTACCCAGCCGAAGCCAGTACTGGTTCGCACCCAAATGGTACTGGTTCCTGGCAAACTTCCGGTATGCCACCAGTTATTGGATGTGTTAACCTGCCAACCGCAACCATAATTTGTATTTGCTGATGATGGTGCAGTCATCTGGCTAATGCTTGTTGCTTTAAGCAAGTCGGGTTTGCCAGAAAACCCATTTACCCTTACCAGCAGTCGGGCCAAATCAGTGGCAGATGCCGCCCATCCACCATGGGCATCCATTCGTCTGACTTTCATTGCGTAAGGACTGAATCCGGCATCATAATATGTCACTTCATTAGGTATCCGCTCCGCTTCGGTATCACCAGCTATATCCATTGTTGATATTCCGGCTGGATTTAGAATTGTTTCCCGCACATAGTTCCGGTAGGTCTTGCCACTCACTTTTTCGACAATTCGTCCTAATACAAGATACCCGAAGTTGGAATAGTCGTAAACGCTACCCGGTGTGGTTATGAGTGGCCGCGAGTTTAATACTGTTGAAACCAGTTCACCTTGGGAATACTCTATCCAGGTCGGAAAAAACATAGGGTCATTTTGCTGATTATTCCACCCACCCGCAGTATGTTGAAGTAGATTATGAACCGTAATTAATTCCACATTTTTTCCGTAGGGTTGCGTACCATAATCCAACCCAAGCAGCGCATTCTTGCCAAACACTTTCGCATCAAGAGATAGCTTTCCTTCTTCGATCAACTTAAAAATAGCTACGCTGGTGATTGACTTTGAGATACTGGCTAATCGAAAAAGATGGTCTGGCCTGGTCTTCGTGTTTGTCGCTTTGTCAGCCAGACCATAGCCCTTAACGTACACAAGTCGGTCGTCTTTCACCAGGGCGATACTCACGCCCTGTACACCATACTTAGCCATGAAATTACCGACTGCCTGATCGACTGAAGGCAATACAATCCCGCTACTAATTGGAGATGTTATTGTAATGCCGGTTGTGAATGTATTCGTTCCCCCAGTGCCAGTTGCTGTCAATTTAACCGTATAGGTTCCGTCGTTCGTAAATTGTTTAGTCGGATTTATTGCTGTTGAGCTAGTCCCGTCGCCGAAATCCCATTTGTAACTGGTAGCATTTGTTGACCCGTTGGTGAACTGAATCGCCACCGGGGCTACCAGGTTTGTAGTTGGGGAGTAGGTGAAATAGGCAATGGGTTTGGGTTCCGGTTCTTCTTTACTACACATCCCTGCTATAAACGTCAGCGATAGACAGGACAGACAAATGGTCAGGAAGCGTTTGGATAATAGTGTTTTCATGTCGTTAAATGGTTTGATACGGATCAAAATTGCGTTTGGGCAGTGGCAAGGCCGGTGGTCAGTGCGGCAACGATGACGAAGAGTGTAATGATGGTTTTCATCGGTGTTTGGAATTGGTCTGTGGTTAATCTTTCGACTGCGTAACGAGGTAACCCACATCTTTGCCGGGCAAAATGGCCCCTTCAAACAGTTTATAATATTCAGCTCCCTGCTTTGCACCATACATTTTCTTGATCAGCGATTCAATCTCGTAATCTGCCCCTTTGACGTAAGAGTCCATAATGAACAGGTAGGTAAATGACCCGTCGGCATTGGCTTTGACAGGGTGCATAACGCGCGTTTTCCGGAAGATGCGTTGCTCAGTATCCGAAAGCTTACTGGCACCGGGCTAGAAAATAGTGTGCGCAAACCGCTCATAATGAGCGAGTTTGTCGGCCTTAACAGGGTATGCCCATACCTCTACCTCCTGACCCGGTTTTGCCATCAGGCGGGGGGCAGGTTGGGTTTGAGCAGTAGCCGCGCCGATGGCAGACACAAGAACAAGGAGCGTGATTAGGGTTTTCATTGGATTGTGTTTGGTTGGTTTTAAACTGCGTTGATTTAACAAGCTGACTGTCTGTACGTTTGCAGAAAATCCGTCATCCGTCGGCGGGCTATCGCAATACGGTCACCGTTGGTAAGCGTAACGGCGTATTCTATCGCATGAACGGCCCCGATATACTGCCGGTTGATTAAGTGCTTGCGGTGCGAACGGATAAACGATCCGGCGGGCAATCGGTCGGCGAGTCGTTTCAGCGAGAGGGCCACCAGCAACTGTGTCCCATCAGTGAAGAAGCAGTGGGTGTAGTTGCAGTCACCTTCGAGCCGCAGAATCTGGAGCAGGGCCACCCAC
>JAJAYX010000508.1 GCA_026785985.1 Rudanella sp.
CTCGGCGAGTCCGACGCCGCGCTGACCGCGCCGACGCGCGACGGCCTATCCGCGCTCCTGGACCGCCTGACCGCCGAGACCCGCGACGCCGAGCCGGCCGCGATCGCCCCGGCCGGCACGGAGGACGCCGTCACGGAGGTACGCCGCCAGCCGGTCGCCCGCACCATCAAGGTCGACCAGGCCAAGGTCGACCACCTGCTCGAACTCGTGGGTGAGCTCACCGTGGCCAAGAACGCGTTGCCCTTCCTCGCCCGCGAGGCCGAGCAGAGTGGCAACGCCTTTGCCGCCCCGGAACTGAGCAAAAATCGGATAGAGGTGGCCAGTCACGCCCGTGAGGCCGAAAAGTAACTTGAATGTCAATACATTGTCTTCCTGAATATAACCCCATTTCCAGAGCCAGGCGGCTAAGAGGGCGGCTGTGTAGCCTTTCAGCACATCACCAAGCATCACCACGGTTCCCGCCCGTTTGCCCAAAACCCGGAAGGTGTTGGTGGCACCGGAATTCCCGCTCCCAAAGTCGCGAACATCGACTCCAAAGAACGTTCGACCATACCAAACAGAGGTAGGGATAGATCCTAATAAATAGGCAGCAACAAACGCTACGGCAACAGCCAATACAGTCATAAACGTGAGCAATTACAAAGTTGGAGGCTATGAAACTTAATTAGGTCGCAATAATAACACATTGACGGCTCAATATTATCCCAACGTTAAGGATTTATAGGGCTATTAATGGATTAAATCTCCTTGATTTCGAATAATTGGTAATTATTCTTTGACTCCGACAACAACTTCAGATAAAAGTTCATCGGATAAGTAGGTTTTTGCCATCTGCTGAATAGCTTCTGACGAAACCGCCCGCAGGTTAGCTACGTAGATCGTCAGGAAATCGGCAGGCAGGCCGTCGAGCAAAATCGTTTTGTATCGATCTGCAATTTCAAACGGCGTGTTGAGCGACCCGACGAACTCACCGGCCATGAAATTCCTGACCGTTTCGAGTTCGTCGGCCGGAACGGGCTGCGTTTGCAGAATATGGATTTCTTTGCGGATTTCGTCCAGCGTTTGCTGCGTGAACTCTTTTTTGACATCGGTGCCAATCAGAAAATAACCATCGTTCCGAAACGACACCATGTTTGACGAAATACCGTAGGTGAAGCCTTTTTCCTCCCGGATATTTCTCATCAGCCGCGAACCGAAATAGCCGCCCAATACTTCGTTAGTGAGCAACATCGGGAAAAAATCGGGGTGGTGGCGCGTGAATAACCGCCGACCTATCCGAATGGATGACTGTAAACTTTCTGTTTTTTCGGCCAGAATAACCGATTCCGGCAGGGCCGCACTAAACGAGATCCCGTTGTTGACAACAGGCTCCAGTATGGTCAATGCACCCAGGTATTTGTCGATCAGCCCGATTTCCAGTTCGCCCACCTGCCCCGCCAGTAAAATCTGGAAAGGCCGGTTGCGAATGGCCTTGTCAAAATAATCGACAACGGTTTGCCGGGTAATCTGCTCCACCAATTCGGGTTGCTGACTACGGCCATACGGATGTTCTTTACCGAACAGGTTTTGCCGGAACAGAACGCCGGCTACATACGCATTTTTCTCGGCGTTGACCCGCAGATTTTGGAGCGTAATGTTACGGAGGTCGTCCAATTCTTTTTGCGGGAAGGTCGATTCGGTCAGGAGTTCCTTCAGCAAAGGCAGCACACTGGGCAGGTGACGGGTCAGGCAGTAAATCACCAAACTGGCCCGGTCGGGGCCGCTGTTCAGTTCCAGAAAGGCTCCGTATCGGTCAATGTATTCACTGATCTGGGCGGAGGATCGTTGCGTGGTTCCTTCGGCCAGCATTTTCATGGCGAAGAAAGCGGCACCGGGTTGGCCATTCTCATACCAGACACCAGCGTTGAAAATGCACTCGATGCGCATTACGGGCTGTTGGGGCACCCCAATCCAGTGAATGGGTAAGCCGTTGGCCAGCATGGCCGATTGCATGGCGGGTAAACGAACTTCGGTAATAGCTTGAAACGGGGGCGATTGGCTACGGTCTAATGTCATATTGGAGTCATAAAAAAACGCTAGACAAAAGACGTTGGAATTTGGACTTGCCTGTGCGGGACAAAGGACAAACGTATTTTGTCTAGCGTCTTCGTTACTTAATTAGTTGTATCGTCTTCTGTTGTCTCTTCGTCGTCGTCAAGAATTTTGATCCCTTTGGTCAGGTCGATGAGCAACGACACGCGGAAGGTGTTGGCTAATGGGCTGCCCTGTTTCACGGGCATCAGATACGAAAAGTCGATTCCGTAACGATCCTGAAGCCGAATTCCCACACCACCCGTGAAAAACTTGCGACCACCTTTGGCGTTCGATTCGTTGAAGTAGCCCAAACGAGCGGCAAACTGATCGTTATACCAGTATTCAATTCCCGATGAGATATTGATTTCCTGAAGTTCTTCCTTAAATCCGCCCGGCGCATCGGCAAAGGAGCCAAACACCGAAGCCAGATAACCCTTTTCTTTATTGATGGGTGGTGTTGGCACCATCAACTTATTGAAATCAAGCGCAATATTGAATTTATTGAATTGATCGGCATAATACGTAATGGCTGTTCCAAGCCGGAGGTTGGTTGGAATATAGAACCGCTGCGGGCTACCGTAGGAAACCTGACCGCCAATGTTGGAAATCATACCGCCGAAAGCCCAACCCAGCCCCCGGCCCGTTGCTTCGTCACGGCTTTCGTTCTGGTAATAGGCACTGATGTCGGCGGCAGCCGTTGCCCCCGGACGAACCGGATTCCCATTGACCGTTGATGAGCCAGCGAGGTTCGAGTTCAGGTATTTGAGGTTTACCCCCATCGAGAAGTTCTTGGTCAGGCGGGCTGAGTAAGACCCCGTAAAGGCATACTCCCGCGAGTTGAACGTGCCTGCGGACAGACCGGTGTTAGTGGTAAACTGGATGGTGCCCAGATCAAAATAAACCAACGAAACACCCAGTGCCTGATTCTTGCCAACTTTCTTATAACCAGTAAGATACGTGTAATACATATCGCCAATAAGGTCGCGGAGCCAGGGAGTATACGAGAGCGACGCACCCGCATTTTTCGGCGCAAATACCAGTTTGGATGGGTTCCAGTAAATAGAATTGGCATCGGGGCTAAGGGCCACACCGGCATCACCCATAGCCCCGCTACGGGCATCGGGCGTAAAATTCAGAAACGGAACCGCCGAGTTAACCGTGTTCAGCCGCTGTCCGCTTGGGGTGACCACGGGCGTTACTGCTGTTGTGGAGGACTGGGCGTTGGCAAAAAGAGGGAGAAAGCAAATAACTCCGAAAATAAGGCGGGAAAAGCTGCGCTTCATAAAGTAGGATAAATGAACAACCCGGCTACGAACCAAAGCCGACGTTGGGGGGTCAAAATTACGACGAATCGTTATGAATGAAAAAATGTGTTCAAAATTGATGCCGAATACTTATCGTAGAGATGATATCTTGTTTGGAAAGTGTCATCTTATCAGCAAAATTCGGTTGCCTGCCTGGGCATTTGCCCCGTCCGAGGCCGCCTGCACCTGCACACGATACAGATATAGGCCATTGATAATCAGGTTTCCTGCTTCATTTCGGCCATCCCACAACCCCAAATTCACTGTTCCGGGGCAATCATCGCACTGTCCGGTTTGCTGACTCAGTAAACGCCCGGTCTGGTCATAAAACTGGATTGTCCAGTTCAGAGCCTCGCCCGGTCGGTTGTGGGTCAGGTCTAGCACCGTCTGCTCCACCATCGGGTTTGGAGAAGCCCGCACCGATTCAATAGTCAGGGCGGGTTTCTCCGATACTACAAACGTCAACGCGCCCTCTGTTGAATTATTGTTAACTTCCAACGCTATGACCCGAACAGTATATTCACCGGTCGTTAAGTTGTCAAAAGTCCAGAGAGCTGTTCCCTGTCGCCCTTCGCTGCCCATCGCTATATAGTTGTCGTTTAGGATAATAACCGGGTTTTTGCTGAGTTGGGCGGTTAATTCGTGACCCAAACCCGTGCGGGCGAGGTTGATTCCCAGATTGTCGGCAAGGTCGATTCGGAGCGTCACGTTTGGGCCAGGAATGCGGGGTTTGCCATCGGAATCAGGGGTGGCTCCCACAACCGAAAGGGTTAGCGTTGGGGGTTGGGTGTCGATGGCAGGCCTGGCCTCACTGCCGCCAATCATCAGGCTGGCATTGTGGCCCGATGCTTCCAGCAAACTGTCAGCACGAATGGCGTAGGCATATAACCGACCGGGGCCAACGGCATAGTCAATGTCTTTAGGGACTGTGAACTGCACCCGAAACCGCCCCTGGGCAACGGTGGCCTGCCCCGTGAAAATGGTGCTGGTGAAGGCCTTATAATTCATGGGAGCACTTTCCGTACCCCGCGTGGTTCGATTGGTGGCCTTATCGAAAATAGTGAGCCGCACCTGTCCCGAAAAATCGGTGAGTGTTTGCCCCGTTGCCGGATTTTGTATCTCTCCATCGAGTGTCACGGTTTGGAGGGCACGAAGCGTATCGGGTCGGTTGGTTTGTGTGAGTCGCCCATTGAGTTTGGTGATGGCTACCTGGGCTTCGGGATAGGCCAACCGCATGGAGGGGTCGCCGAGGAAGGCAAAGTTTCGGTTCAGACTCCCGCTCAGGCTGTTGTTTTTGGTATCGCGCAACACATCGCCCAAACGCGGCATTTGTCCGTTAACCGACTTAAAAACAGCATTATAGAAGGCTTCATTAAGCAAAAAATTGGTGTTGGCATACACGGGACGTGTTGTGGTAAGCAAACCAATGGCTCCGCCCTGCCGACTCAACATGGCCAGTTCGGCCCCGGAGTTGACACTGGGGTTGTCGTAGCGGCCAAAGGTGCAGGTGGCCGTTACGAACAGGGGCAATCGGCGATTACGCCACGAGAAAATGTCGGCCAGCGTCAGAACCTGCTCTTCTGTCCAACCCGATTCACCCCCGTGACCCGTATAATTAACAATAAGCCGGCCTTCGTCGATTGCTTTGCCAATGGCCCTATTC
>JAJAYX010000509.1 GCA_026785985.1 Rudanella sp.
CGGCAGTTGCCCCCCCGAAATATCTTTGAAGGCCGATTCTGCACCCGTTTCTTCAAGTGGAACGGGCGCGTTTTTAAACGAGATATACTTACCATCTGTGTAGGCCAGTGCGCCATTGACCGAGAGATGCTCGTTTAGTCTGATGTTCCCATCCAGTTCAACACCGATCACCCGCACCCGCTCGGCATTGGCCAGATAGCCTCTGTTTACCCCAACCTCAGCGGTCTGAACCTGCGTCTGGAAGTCCTTTATATCGGTGTTGGGAACCGCAATATTTAGTATACTGCGCGGAGTCGGGGAGGTCTTCACGCCAATTTCCAGGTGGGTTACGTATTCTGGTTTGATTCGTGCCAGATCAATCAACACCTCACCATTTGCTGTGGGCAGGCCGCCCAGATTAACACCAACAGGTTTGTAGCTGTTCGAGTACGTGGCAAAGGCATTAATCTGCCGGGTTGGCTTGTAGGCCAGCGTCAGTTGGCCGGAGACATTGTTTTCTTCTACATTAACCTTAAACGCCTGGTTAGTATAAATGGTATTTTTCAGGGCCAACAAGGCAGCATCGGTTGTTTGCAGGCCACCGTAGGTCTGTCGGTTGTAATCCACATCTTTCTGGTCATAATTGAAGCGCAGGCCCGGCAGCAAGTGCCATTTACTGGTAATGGCCCAGTCGAGCTGACCAAACACTGCCCCACCGAAACTCCGGAGACTTGAGGTGGTTTTTGTGCCGAATCCATCCAATAAACCAGGGGTTTTCCACAAAGGGCTGGTTGAACTCTGCGAAAACCGCCATTGTGCCGCACCCGACTCTTCTGTATGGACAGGATCGGTAACCAGATCCTGTCCAATCGCGAAAACGCCGATAACACCGCTCAGGCGAGAAGAGAAAGTGCCTGCATACCGAATTTCCTGCGTCCACTGTTCATGTCTCGATGTGGCTGCCGATTTGGAAAGAACGGGCAGGCCAGTGAAGTCCCGGTCGTTTGAGGGGTCCCAGTTCCAGTAGCGCCAGGCAGTGGTTGAGGTGAGCGTACCGTTCCCGACTTTTGCATCCACATTGAGCGATATACCCCCCAGTTCATTGTTCGACCGCCAGGGTGTATCGTGGTCAATCACCCGGTCAAAGGGATTCTGGCTTGGCAGTTTATAATTGAGGTCGGCAATGATCTGATTAAACTGCCAGTAGGCCGCCCGTTTTGTTGTCACTACACCCGCAACCACCTGCGCATACCCATCTGGCTTTTGGCTCGAAACATCGCCCGCCAACGTGATTTTGAGGTTATCCGTCGGGGTAAACAACAACTGTCCCCGAAATCCTAAATTATTCAGATCATTCACGGGTTTCTCGGTGGCCACATTATAGAGCAGGCCATTACGCTGCGTGCCGGAAAAGGAGATACGCCCGGCCAGTTTTTTACTCAACGGTCCGGTGAGCGAGCTTTTTGCCTGAACGTAGCCATAATTACCATAGCTCACCTCAAAACTGGCTCCAGGTTCAAAACTGGCTGCACGGGTGGTTATGTTGAACGCACCAGCGGTCGTATTTTTGCCAAACAGTGTTCCCTGGGGGCCGCGCAAGACCTCAATTTGCTCAATGTCAATGAAATCGAGGGTTGTGGCAGCCGGGCGGGCATAATACACTCCATCCACATAGAAACCCACCCCCGGATCAATCCCGTCGTTGGTAAGCCCAAAAGTGGACCCCAGACCCCGGATGTTGAGCGTGGTGTTGCGCGGATTCGATGAATAAAGCTGAACAGTCGGCACCAGTTCTTTCAATCGGTTCACGTTGAACGCCCCGGCATCTTCGGCAACGGCACCCCGCACCACCGAGATCGGAATAGGAACATTCTGGGCTGATTCCTGCCGCCGTCGGGAGGTGATCACCACGTCGGACAACTGAGTTGACCCCTCGCCCAGTTTAATGTCGATGTTGTCGCTGCTGATTAGCACTTCGTTTGTTTGATAACCAACAAAAGAAACAATCACCGTGAATGGAAGTTTTTGACCTGTGATCAACGTAAACTGCCCGTTCTCATTCGTTGAGGAACCGTTGGTGGTGCCTTTAATGGACACCGTGGCACCAACAAGTTTTTTATTGGTACGTGCGTCGATCACTCGTCCCGATACGGTGGCATTAATAACGGGGGCATTTTGTGCAGGCAAAAGCAGGGGAATAAGCAATGCCCCCAGTAAAAAAATAGATGTTAAAACCTGCGTCATGATTATGTGTGATTTTTGTAACATGTGGTTGATTGTGAATAATCCCTATACTCCCGGTTTTAGATAGACTATTAGTACTTATAGTCTATTGATTTAATAGGATTTGTAAAGAAAAAGCTATCTTGCCGACAGTTCCAACTTTAGTTGATAAGATTAGTCTGAATCACCTAATATTCTTGACACACTATCAACTGTTCACGGAATTATTCTATTCACTTCTTTTTTTTAAAGTATGAAGCAATTTGTATTCATCTCGTTTATCGTATTGTTTTCGTTGCCGGGAGCAGCCCAAACGCCCAAAACTGTGGTTCAGGAGCAACAGGCATGGCTCGGTTATCTTAACCAAACCCGGTTCAGCAACAAATGGGGATTCTGGGGCGAAGTTCATCTTCGCCGGGTTGATTTTCTTGATCGCTGGAACCAGCAACTATATCGGACCGGGCTAACCTATTATCTGGCCGACAATATTCGGTTCACAGCGGGCTATGCGTTCATCTCCTCTCACCTCTATCCCAGCAACATAACCCGCCCAGAACACCGCCCGTGGCAACAAATCTGGTGGTCGGGTCGGAGCGGGCGGCTTAATTTGACGCAGTGGGTGCGGGCCGAGCAGCGGTTTAATCACCGCGTGAAGGGCGATCAGCTAGCCGATGGATACGGTTTTAACTGGCGGTTTCGGTATAATTTTCTGGTGCAGGTGCCACTAAAAGGGGAGACCATTCAGCCGGGGGTGCTGAACGCGGTTCTCCAAAACGAAACCTTTATCAATGCAGGAAAACAGATCACCTACAACTACTTCGACCAGAACCGATTTTTTGTCGGGCTGTCCTATCCTGTCCGAAAAAACCTGCTGCTACAGGGTGGCTACATGAATTTATTCCAGCAAACGGCAGCCGGAAACACGTTCGTCAGTAACCATACGGCCCGCCTGTTTGTGTTCCACACGCTCGATTTAAGGACAAGGTGAATCCGGGTTTAATCTAAAAACTTCCGAATAATCCGCACTGATTCTTTGGGTAATTCTTCCATCGGCACATGACCCGCGTTGGGCATGATCACGAGGGTGTCGTTGGGTAAATCACGGTGGAAATGGTAGGCATTGTCAACCGGAATCAGGAAATCCTTCGCTCCCCAAAGAACGAGTGTTCGCTGACGGAGTGTGGGAATCTTGAGGTACGTTGAATCGCTCATGGACGAACCCATTCGGGAAACAAATGCTTTGCGGTTACCCTCGCGCAAGGCCATATCCATATATTGGTCAATAAGGGCGTTGGACACACGGCTGTCGTCGGCATAGACGTTGCGGATGCTTTTTTCGATCAGTGAACGGGGTGTTATGTTCACCAATAAATCCTTCAGAATAGGCACCCGCGCTAACCGGAAGGCAATCGGTACGCTTTTCGATTGTAGTGGATATCCACCCGCGTCAATCAGAATCAGGTTTCTAACCGCATTCGGATAGGCCAGCGCGTATCGCCAGGCAATGCCCCCGCCCAGCGAATTGCCACCCAAATTGCAGTGTGATACGCCGATTTCAGTTAGAAAATCGTGGAGAAAACGGGCATAATACACCATCGAATAATCGTTGTCTCGATTTGGGCCGGTAAGCCCGTAAGCAGGCAGGTCGAGCCGGATCACGCGGTGGTCTTTGGTAAGATCGGTAGCCCAGCCATCCCACGTTAATAAGGAGGCTCCTGTGCCGTGCAATAATACCAGTGGAACAGAGTCTGTGCGTGGCCCCTCGTCACGGTAGTGAACAGACAGGCCATCGACATCCACAAAACGTGAGGCTACGTTGGCATATTTGGCTTTGAGGGTTTCCACTGGGACATCGGCCCGGTAGTTCGCGACGACAATAGCCACTACAAAACCAAGAATAAACAGGGCTGCCCAACCTAAAATTCGTTTCATCAAGTTACGGTTTTAAACTACAATGCATAATGCATTATAGGCTGACGCATTACTACACAGTATGCATTACACATTCAACCCCCACTCCTGCATTACTTCCCAGGTTTTGCCGTTGTATTTGAACAACGAGAGCGCGTTGGCAGTGAAGGAGCGTTGGTAGGTTTGTTCGGAGAAGTAAGCCCAGGCCTGGGGAAAAATGGGTCGTTTTAAATCCTTGAAAGCCACGGTCATGTGCGGGTGATAGGGTTGATAATCGGGCACAACACCCAAATAATAATGCACATACAGTTCAAGTTCTTTCTGCAAGGCCACGAGTTCATTATTGGCGTCAACCTCCACAAAAAGAACTTTCTGATCGAATCGGTTGAAGCCGGTTAACCGAAGGTCAAACGTCGATTGTGCATCGGCAAACTCACTCAAAGCCGAGAAATCGGGTCGGGTACTCCGAAAGGGGGGAATCAGGGGCACATGCGGGGGCGAAGTGAGTGCGTGTCCCGCTCCGAAGCGTTCTAACGCCTGCTGTTTAAACGCCGTTACTTCCTGCTGGATAGGCTCTGGCGGAAGCAGCCCTATAAAATAAAGTTGCTCGGCATTAGCCTGTTTTCCTGGTTGTTTTTTCATGACTCACTAATCTATCTTCTCAAAAAAACGTAACTAAACTGTTTACGCAACCTTCCATTGAATTGTTACGTCCTGAACTAAATCGGGGTGCAGGCTAATGGCAACCGGGCATGTATCAGCAATTTTCTCAAGACGGGTTCGGGTTGTCTCATCGGGCATAAACGAGATTCCATCCTGTTCGGCACAGAGCGTAAGGTCAATGACAATTTTGGCAATCTTGCGGGGCGGCTCGGCACTCATCACTTTGGTAATGTCCATTGTGCTGCCAGTCAGTTCGATACCATCGCGCCGGGCAAAAATAGCCATAGTTGTCAGGATGCAGGTTCCCAGGGCATTGGCGACCAGATCGGTTGGGGAGAAAGCCTCGCCACGACCCTGATTGTCGGTGGGGGCATCGGTGTTAATGTGTGTACCCGACTGAATGTGGGTACAGTCGGAGCGAAGTCCGCCCAGATACTCAACGTGAATTGTAGCCATAGTCTATTCAGTAAATGCCCAAACATAAACCACGCAATACCGTTAACCTAAAAACGGGCAAACATTTTATTGTAGATTACTCTTTTTTGCTTATTTTTAGTTCCTGAAATACAAGGTCATGCGAAGTATATATAAAATAGCAAGTATTGGGGTATTCTCATCGCTGCTTTTGAGCAGTACGAGCCATGCCCAATTGAAGTCAACGGCTGATTCCGAAGAAGATAATTACCAGTCGGTGACTACGTTTGGTGTCACAACAAACACGAATTCTGGCCTGTTAGGCGGGTTTGTGTTTCGTCAAAGCAAGCGGCTGCCCAGCACATTTCTGGGTCGGCCACACTATCGTTATCTGGCGGTTGAAGTTGTTAATATGAAACATCCCAAAGAGGTACAACAGTCGGTGAATTTCAGCGGCTCGCGGTTTACCTACGGGAAAGAAAATTATCTGTTCGTTGTCAGGCCGCAGTATGGGCGCGAAATTTCCCTGTTTCAGCGGAGTACCGATGAAGGTATTTCGATAAACGCCATAGTGGCGGCCGGCCCGTCGCTGGGCATCGTTAAACCCTATTATGTTGAAGTGAACGAAGGGAATAACCGGACTCGTATCGTACCGGCAGCAAGCCTCAACGGCAGTCCGGGTCAACCGGGGACGGGTGCGCAGCCAACTGGATCGGGGGGCTTTTTCCGGGGTTTTGATGAATCGAAACTTGCCGTTGGTGCCAACGTGAAAGTAGCTCTGAACTTTGAATTGAGTGCCTTCCGCAATAACACAACGGGTTTGGAGATCGGTTTTCTAGCCGAACTATTTCCCCAGCAAATCACCATTATGACGGGTGCCGACAAACGGGCTTTTTATTCATCAGGGTATATCACCTTGTTTTTTGGGTCAAAAAAATAAGACAACTTTAGTGGCGATACAAGAAGAGCGCGGGGAATATCCTCGCGCTTATTGTTTTTTTTTTTTTCAAAAAA
>JAJAYX010000510.1 GCA_026785985.1 Rudanella sp.
AACACCCGCTGGAAAGAGACGCAGTTTGCCACCGAGAGCCGCCTAAATGGCGAAAGCGTGCCCGTCGAAGAAATTCACTTCACGCCCGGCACGCCATTTTTTGGGCGGTTGAGTCTGACGGTTTTGTTCTGAATGGTGAAGGGTGAATCTTCGCCACTCACCCTTCGCCACTCACTCCTCACCAGTTCACTTGGTTTCCGTGGCAGGAGCCTGCATGGCGAATTCGCCGTTCACTCTCAGTTCAACCTCATCGCTAACGGGGGAGGCTGGCCCGGTTCCACCAACACCAAAGTCAGAGCGTTTGATTACACCGACAGACTTGAAACCCGCTTTGGTTTGCTTGCCATTCCGACCGGGCATCTCCACGGGGCCATTCATCGTCACATCCATCGTAACAGGCTTCGTTATGCCGTGCATGGTCAGGTCGCCCATCATTTTATATTTCTTGCCGTCTACTTTCTTGAACGACGTGCTTTTAAACGACAACGCAGGGAACTTGGCTGTGTCGAACCATTTGTCGCTTTTGAGGTCACCATCGCGCCGTTCGTTGTCGGTGTCGATACTATTCGCGTCGGCAGTCATCTCAAATGTAGCATCAGACAGGTCGGGCTTCGTGGCGATTATTTTGGCATCGAATGTTTTGAAATTACCGTCGACCTCCGAAATCAGCAGGTGAGTAATGGTAAAGCCAACCCGTGAGTGGGATTTGTCGACAGTCCAGGTTGTTTGTGCATACGTAGCTGAAACCGTCAGCAGGGCAGCAACAGAAAGCAATAGTGTTTTCATGCGTGTTTGGATGTGATTAGTGAAAAATAAATGTAAAGCTAACTGTTTTAAACGGAGCTTAAGTAGCTGTGCCAGAGCACACCGATGCTTGGGACTATTTCATAGATGCATTAAGTGTTTTCACCGACAAAAGACAGAAGGACTCAAAAACTAATAAAAGCTGATTAAACAATACCGGTTAATTACGGATAGGCTTTTGTTTTCCCCGCATGTCAAAAGGCCCTATCTTTGGGCCTTCGACTCACACATACAGAATGACTGCTGGTCAACGAAAAGCACTCCGCATCACCGGCTGGGCCTTATTAGGATTGTTTCTGCTCGGGGCCATCGGCGCGGGCTATGCCTATACCAAACGCGAAGAACTCCTCCGCACCGCCCTTGATCGGGTCACCAAAAAAGCGAAGCGGGATTATAAACTCGATCTCAAAATCGGGTCGGCCAGGTTCACGGGTCTTAGTTCGGTGGCCTTCACCGATATATCCATTGTGCCCGAAGAACGCGATAGTTTGGCCCGCCTGAACCGCGTGGAGGTGGGCGTTCGGTTGTGGCCTATGCTCATGGGGCAGATTGCTCTGTCGGATCTGACGCTCGAAAATGGGATGTTGCAGGTAGTCCGGCGCGATTCGCTGACCAACATCGACTTTGCCATCCGGCGCAAAAAAAGCGACTCAACGGCTACCACCCCCCGGCGGGTTGACCTGGCCGACGTAGCCGAAAATCTGATCGACGAACTACTTTCAAAAATCCCTGCCAACCTCAATGTCAGGAATTTAGACCTTCGGGTTATTGACACGGCTAAAGACACAACCCTGCGGTTTTCGCTACTGACCGAACAGGCCATCATCGACAATCAGGACGTGTCGTCAACGCTCCGGCTCAACGGCAACGAGGCTACGTGGCACGTCACGGGCACGGCTGACCCCGCCGACCGCGAGTACGATCTGTCGTTGTATGCCGATGGTAAGCCATTGGAATTGAAATACTTAGAGAAACGCTATAAACTCAAACTGCAAGCCGACACGCTCCGCGCCGAACTGAAAGACGTGGATCGGTCGGGGAGCGAGTTTCGGCTCGAAGGGGCCGGCTCGGTGCGGAATCTGCGGATTAATCACCCCGCCATTGCCCGCACCGATGTGCTGCTTGACAGGGCCGCGATGGATGCCAACGTGTTTGTGGGCGAAAACTACGTGGGCATCGACAGCTCGTCGGTGGTGTATATGGGTGAAGTAAGTGCGCGACCATTTGTGAAATACACGCTCTCGCCAACTAAGATGTATGAAGTGCAGGTACACAGCGACATGATGAACGCGCAGGCTCTGTTCAACTCGTTTCCCCAAGGCCTGTTCGAGTCGCTCGAAGGAATGCAGGTAACGGGTAAACTGAAGTATGATCTGGCGTTTCAGTTGGATGAAAGCCTGCCGGATTCGGTGAAGTTCAATTCGGGACTGACCCCGGAGAACTTCAAGATTCTGCGCATGGGCCGGGTAGATTTTACCAAGATCAACAACTCGTTTGTTTATACACCCTACGAAAAAGGAAAGCCCGTCCGCGACATCGTGATTGGCTCGGCAAACCCCGATTTCACGCCCCTGTCGGCCATTTCGCCCGATCTCCGCAATGCCGTGCTGACCTCCGAAGACTACACGTTTATGACCCATAAGGGGTTCAACGAGAAGGCGGTCCGGGTGTCGATCGCGACTAATTTCAAGGAGAAAAAATTTAAGCGGGGAGCCAGCACCATTTCGATGCAGTTGGTC
>JAJAYX010000511.1 GCA_026785985.1 Rudanella sp.
CCTGTTGGCTGTTCGTTGTTGGCTGTTCGTTGTTGACTGCTCACTGTTTGAGTGCCATCTTCACCGCTGCTGCCGCATTCACGATGCCGCCCGATACACTGAGGGTATTGAAAGGCACACGCTGTTTGGAGGCCGGTCGAATAACCGTCAGTTCAGGTTTATAGGCACTCTTCATCAAAATATCTTTCACCTGAACCGCCGTGAGGCTTGGGAAGTAGGAGCGGAGCAGGGCCGCCACACCCGCCACGCAGGGAGCCGCCATGCTCGTGCCGGTGAAGGCCGCATAATTATTGCGCGGAATGGTTGACTCAATATCGGTGCCGGGCGCGAATAGGTCAACGGTTCTGACTCCATAGTTTGAAGAGGCAGCGGGCAGGTTTTCGTTTAGGCGGGCGGTTGAGTTACCCACCGTCATGAAGTTGCGGGCCGTGCTGCCGTCTTCGTATTCAGGGCGGGGATACGCCGGAATCGAGTCGTAGTTCTCGGCGTTGTTGCCCGAAGCGTGAACAATGAGCACGTCGCGCTCTTCGGCGTAACGGATGGCGGCATCCACCTGGGGTTTGTAGGGCGAAAACCGCTTACCAAAGCTCATGTTAATCACTTTGGCCCCGTTGTCAACGGCATAACGGATGCCATTGGCCACGTCTTTGTCGCGTTCGTCGCCATTGGATGGCACCACAGCCACGGTCATAATCCGAACATTATCGGCGATGCCATCGGTACCAAGGCTATTACTGCGTTTGGCGCCCACAATGCCGGCCACGTGGGTGCCGTGCATGGCCAGCTCCTCCGAATCACCCAGATTAAGTTTTGGACTGCCATAGTAGCGTTCGTTCGGGTCGGCGGGGTTGTCGCCCACCGCTTTACGACCCTGAATATTCGGGTTAAACGACTTGGCTGTTTCAGCCAGAAGAGCCTCTTTCAGGCGCGGATAGGCCCGTTCCAGCAAGCGAAACATACTATCGAACGAGCGAAACTGCTCTGTGAACACCTCGCCCAGCACAAGCCGCACTGCCGATGCCGTTGAATCGGCACCCGGTTTGAGGTTGTTGATGCTGCCAATTTCAAAGGGTTTACCGTCTAACTGAGGTTTCAGGAAGTTGAGTGCCGCAAAGAATTTTGACGAATCGGAGATAGCCAACCGCTTGGCTTCGTTAGTTTGGTAGCCTTTCAGAAAACGGACTTTGGCTTTCTGAAACATGGCATACTCTTCGACCTCGCGCCCTTTTAGTTTTTTAGGGTCGGTTTTGTCGTATTTATCTTTCCAGAGTACATAAATCTGGGTTACTTCCTCCTGGTCGGTGTCATAGGTCGTGCCGTCTTTGGCGCCCATAAAATTCCAGCCGGTCAGGTCGTCGGTGTACCCGTTTTTGTCGTCGTCGGCGTTATTGTCGGGAGTCTCTTTGGGGTTTTTCCAAATGATATCTTTGAGGTCTTCGTGTTCAATATCAACGCCGGAGTCGATGATACCCACCACCACAGGCTGTGAACTGCGGCCTTTAAGCAGTTCATAGGCCTGATTAAGACTGATGCCTGCAATAGAATCCTTAAGCGGGTCGAGGTGCGACCAATTTTTAGGAAGTGGCCGCAGCGGGCCGCTGGGGCCGGGTTGGGCGTGGAGAGATAGATTGACTGAGAGGGCAAGGGCCGTCAGCAGAATGGAGTTGCGAAGCGTCATAAACCGATTTTATCCGTGTATATTTCCAAAATTAACGAAAAATAAGCCTGAAAAAGTGCCGTAACCAGTTAACCCATGATTGACTCTCTTCCTTTTCTTCTCTGTCTGTTTGTGGTTGGGTTCCTGTATGCCTCGGTGGGGCATGGCGGGGCCAGTGGTTATCTGGCCACGATGGTGCTGTTTGGCGTGGCCCCCGCGCTCATGAAACCCTCGGCCCTGTTGCTCAACCTGTTCGTCTCGACGGTTTCGTTTATCCAGTTTTACCGGGCGGGGCATTTTCGCTGGAATCAGTTCTGGCCGTTCGCGCTGGCGAGTGTGCCCATGGCGTTCGTCGGGGTCAAAATCCCCCTTAATGACGTGCTTTACAAACAACTGCTGGCGGCTTGCCTGTTTTTAGCCGTTGTCCGGTTAATCCTGACCGTTCGCCAAACCGAAACCGAACCGCACCCGATTCCGCTCTGGGCGGGCCTGAGTTCGGGGGGCGTTATTGGCCTGTTGTCGGGGATGCTGGGTATCGGTGGGGGCATTATTTTGAGTCCGCTCATGCTGCTGTTTCACTGGGGTCGCCTGAAAGAAGTAGCGGCTGTTTCGGCCCTGTTCATCTTCGTAAATTCACTTTCCGGGCTGTTCGGCCTCGTCAGCAAAGGCTACTCTCCCGACCCATCAGTCTGGACTTGGATCAGTGTAGCCTTCGCCGGGGGCTTGCTGGGCGGCTACTTCGGTAGCCACCGGTTTTCGGTGCCGGTGCTGCGCTACGTGTTGGCTCTGGGGCTGGTCATCGCCGGGGTGAAGTTGTTGCTGTAAGGTGATTTGACCTTTAATACGTTTGCGGGTGTTCCCAAACAGACGACTAACAGTTTGTACGATAAACCATCAGACAGGCATGATCCAGGTAATACTTTCGCTCGAATTAGCTCGATTGCTCCATCAATACGGCAGCTTTGAACAAATACCGACAACAACCTCATTACCGTTTAATAAATGGCTCCCCTTCCTAAAACGCACTCACAGCACCCTGCAGCCCACTTTTCCGAATGTTTCGGACGAAGGGCTGTTACCCTTTTTCAGGCTCGTTGCGACTAAAGAGATACCCGACACCGCCCTACCACAGTTGCTAACACTGCCGGGGGTTGAGGGGGCTTATGGCAAGCCGGACGATGAGCCGCCCGGATTGCCGTAAGGTTATGTGTTTAATCATAACTTTCTCTTCCAATGGCAAAATCCGCCAAACCCAAACTAACCGCTTCGATGCCGTCGGCCCCGTCCGAACTGATCGTTGTGGTCAATCCCAATGCCGGTATTCGGGCCGAGACCGAATCGGTTGCCTCCGTAACGGGCAGTGATGTCTCATCGCTGAACACACTTCTAAACCAATACGGGGCCACGCTACACCCTGTTTTTGGGAGCGAAAACCGCGTGAGCCGAATGGCGGCCCCTACGCTGGAAGCTATGGAAGAGGCACGCATCAATGTGTCAACATTCTATAAAGTTGATGCCAACGAAACCGCCAATTTACAGGAACTGGCTACTGCATTGCTCAACGAGGGCGTTGTGGAAGCCGCCTATGTGAAACCCCCGGCAGAACCGCCTGTTATGCTTGACCAGATGGATGCCGCACCCGATGGGGGTGAGGCTCCTCCGGCTACACCTGATTTTAGAACACGTCAGCTTTATTTAGACCCCGCACCGGGCGGAATCGACGCTCGTTACGCCTGGACATTATCGGGTGGAAAGGGAAACGGAACCCGCATTATCGACATTGAGGGCGCGTGGCGATTTACCCACGAAGACCTGATTAACAATCAGGGTGGGGTTATCGGTGGTACTCAATCGGCGGATATGGTCTGGATAAACCACGGAACGGCCGTTGTGGGCGTTTTTGGGGGCGACGAAAACGCATTCGGTATTACGGGGATTTGCCCGAACGCCAACACCCGCGCTATCTCCATTTTCGGACCAGGCATGGGTTCGTCGGTAGCGATTCGGCAGGCCGCCGATGCGTTGAGCGCGGGCGATATTATGTTGCTCGAATTGCACCGCCCCGGCCCTCGCTTCAACTTTACGTCACCGAGCGGACAAGCTGGTTTTATTGCCATTGAGTGGTGGCCCGATGATTTTGCCGCCATTCTGTATGCCCGCTCACGGGGGGTGATTGTGGTGGAAGCTGCCGGAAATGGGTCTGAGAACCTCAACGACGCGCTTTACAATACTCGACCAGCCGGTTTTCCGGCTTCGTGGCGCAATCCATTCAACATGGGCAACCCGCAATCGGGGGCCATCGTGGTGGGTGCTGGTGCACCGCCACCGGGTACGCACGGCCAAAACCACGGCCCCGACCGCTCGCGGCTGGGTTTCTCGAACCACGGTCTCCGGGTGGATGTACAGGGCTGGGGTCGTGAAGTAACTACTGCCGGTTACGGTGTTTTGCAGGGAGGAGCCAATCAGGACATTTGGTACACCGATACATTCAGCGGAACGTCGAGCGCGTCGCCCATTGTGGTGGGCGCATTGGGTTGCATTCAAGGCCGGTTGCGGTCGCGGAGCCAACCCCTGCTGACCCCCGCAACGGCAGTGAATCTGCTCCGCACAACCGGCTCTCCTCAACAGGCCGGGCCGGGCGCACCTGTCAGTCAGCGCATTGGCAACCGCCCCAATTTGCGGCAGGCACTCACCAATCTCGGCGTGGGCAAAGCTGTCGTGAAAGAAATGATTAAGGAGGGCAAGGAGTTCGTGAAGGACGGGATGAAAGACATCATCAAGGATGGTATCAAAGATGGTATCAAGGATAAAGAGTTCGTTAAAGAAGGCGGCAAAGATAAGATTGAGATCAAGGAGTTCAAGGACAAAGAAATTAAGGAGTTCAAGGAAGTCAAGGAGTTCGAGAAGCAATTGGAAAAACAGATTCTGGAGAAGGTTAAAGACATTCGTGAGGGGATCGACATTATCCGCCCCGACGACCGCATTCTCCAGCAAAACCAACTGATTCAGCAGGGCCAATTACTACAACAGCAGGGTGGGGGCCAACCCACTAATGCTGACCCCGGCAGCACCGACGACCGGCTGGGTCGATTGGAGCAGATGATGGGTGAGCTGATGCACTTTATCAGTCCGCAAAACCGCCCCGACGTGGCAGGAGCCATGTTTGCACAAGACCCCGCTACGCAACAGCTTCAGGAGCAACTCCAGAAGAACGCTTCCGATGCGAAGCAGATGAAAGACAGCAAAGACCTTGAAAAAACCCGCGAACTGTAGCAACCATGTTTTGGATGCTCCTTCATGCCGACGATGCGCCCGGAATCTGGCTGTATCGTCGGCTTCGCCAACAGGGCGTTGTAGTTGAGTTGGTAACGGTTGAGGAATGGTTTTGTAATGGGGCGTTTACGCTCACGATGGACGAAACCACTGACGAAACACACCTTCGGTTGCAGGACGGGCGGGATTGGAATCTGGAGCAAACGCGGGCGGTTATGGCCCGCGTTTGCTCGATGCCCGCCGTTGCCTGGCAGCTTTTTGCCGAATCCGAAAAAGACTATGTAGCTCAGGAATGGCAAGCTATTTTCATGGCCTGGGCCGATCTGATGCCGATGTTGTTCAACCAGCCTACGCCAATGGGCCTGAGCGGACGCACCCGGAGTACGGGCGAATGGGGTCAGTTGGCCGATTCGGTGGGGTTTGATACCGGGCCTTTTTTCTATGATAGTGCGGTTGGTATCATCGCTCAACCGGATTTACACCATGCCCAACGCGTTGATTTACTGGTTTATCGGGGGCGGTGTTATGGCTGTTTGGGTAACTTGCCCGAAGCGGTTGAGGAGATGGCCTGTGCGTTGCAGGCTGCCAGTGGTGAGCAACTGATTGGCGTGTCGCTGGCAATGTCGGCAACGGGTTTTGTGTTTATAGGAGCCTCTACTCATCCTGATTTGCGGTTGGGGGGCGATGAGTTTGTTGAGGCTATTTTAACTGATTTATACGATGGTACTGCTCTGCGGAGTTCCGAACGACTCGCCCCTGCAATTGCTTATTGACGCATTGGAAGAGGCTGAATATCCCTATGTGTTTGTGAATCAGCGGCAATTCGACCAGATGGCTATCCGCTACGAGTGGGTCGGGGGCGAATTGCTTGGCGAACTGACCATTGCTCGGACGATTTACGAATTACAGCACATAACGGGTATTTATAACCGGGGCATGAACTACCAGGCTCTGCCCGAATATGGGCTGTTAACCCCCAACGACCCACTCCGTGCCCATGCGGCCCGCTTTCACGACGGCTTGTTTGGCTGGATCGAAATGGCCAACTGCCGGGTGTTGAATCAGGGGTACGCCATGACTTCCAACAGCTCGAAACCTTACCAGATGTTGCAGATTGTGAAGGCTGGGTTTGGTATTCCGCCTTCGCTGATAACCAACCAAGCCGATCAAGTGCCGCACTTTCAGGAAAGTCGGGGAACCCTGATTTTTAAGTCGGCCAGTGGGGTGCGTTCCATCGTGCGCGAATTTGCCGACGAGCATTCGGCCCGGTTGGGCCAGATAAAATCGTGTCCGGCTTTGTTCCAACAGAAACTGATCGGCACCAATATCCGGGTTCACGTGGTGGGCGAGCGAGTTTTTGCCCACCGAATCGAGTCGGGGTATGTGGATTATCGGTATGCGGGACGCAACGGCTCCTCCACCGAAATGACGGCCTACGAACTGCCAGCGTCCATTGCCGACCGATGCATCCGCTTGTCCGAAAGCCTGAATTTGCCTTTAGCGGGCATCGACCTGTTTGAAACCGAGACGGGTGAGTACTACTGTTTTGAAGTGAACCCAAGCCCCGGTTTCAGCTATTTCGAGGAACACACCGGCCAGCGCATTTCATTGGCTATTGCAGACTATTTGGCGGGTAGCAGGGTAGATTTGTAAATTCACCGAATGCCGTATGGTGGATTTGCAATCCGCCGAGAATAATTGTTTTTCTTATTGCGGATTACAAATCCACCATACTTACAGAAAATCCTCATTTACAAACGAGTACGGCCATTCTTCCCACGTTTCTACCAAACCAGCTTTGACGGGATTGTTGAGCGTGTAATGAATGATACGTTTTAACTCAGTATTGTTTCGAACGACATGATCGTAGCTTTCCGCTTGCCAGAAAGAGCCTTCTCGGTTCAGCAGTATATTCGCGTTCCGGGCTGTAAATCGTTTGAAACGTTGCAGCAGAGTCTGCAAAGGGATTGATAATTCGTTTTTGTCGAGAACGATGTGTACATGATTGCTCATCACGCAAAAGGCAATGAGCGTAACAGCATCGCTGGCCAAAAAATGAAGAGAATCAATCATAATTTTGGCAATGTCAGGCTTGTTTAACCAATATGGGCCATTATGGGGGGTGTCTAATGCATTATCGAAGGCCGCGAAATGGCGTTTCCGCTGAGTATAGATAGCCGCTTGGTTGCCCTCGTACTCTCTAATTCGCTCATGATGTTCGGCCTGTATAGAAGCAATTACATGATTTGGAATACTGCCATGTAATCGTATTGTTACAAAAAATGTAGCTTCTGGTGGCTGAATGTGGGGCAAGCGACGAGCGTATTCCATTGGAATGTAGGGTAGGTTTGTAATGCGCCGTGAAATATATAAATTTTTCAGGGCGGATTGCAAATCCACCATACCGTTCAGGGCGGATTGCAAATCCACCATACCGTTCGGGGCGGATTGCAAATCCACCATACCGTTCGGGGCGGATTGCAAATCCACCATAC
>JAJAYX010000512.1 GCA_026785985.1 Rudanella sp.
AATTGAACCGATTGCCACCTGGAACGACATCGTGTTGCCCGACGAACAGGAGCAAACCCTGCGCGAAGTGGTGATGCAGGTAAAGCACCGGAACCGGGTTTATAGCGACTGGGGCTTTGGGGCCACCGGATCCAGGGGGCTGGGTATCAGCGTGTTGTTTGCTGGTGAGAGCGGCACGGGCAAAACAATGGCTGCCGAAGTACTGGCCAATGCCCTCAACCTCGACCTCTACCGCATCGACCTGAGCCAGGTGGTGAACAAATACATTGGCGAAACCGAGAAAAACCTTCGCCGGATTTTCGATGCTGCCGAATCGGGCGGGGCTATCCTCTTGTTCGATGAGGCCGATGCCCTGTTTGGCAAACGCAGCGACGTGAAAGACAGCCACGACCGCTACAGCAACATCGAAGTCAGCTACCTGCTCCAACGAATGGAAGCCTACCGGGGTCTGGCCATTCTAACCACCAACATGCGGGCGGCTTTAGACAAGGCATTCACGCGCAGACTCCGATTTGTAGTTTCGTTTCCGTATCCCGATGCCGCCCAACGCGCCGAAATCTGGCGACGGGTGTTCCCGGCTGATATGCCCAAAGAGACTCTGAACTATGACAAGTTGGCCCGTCTAAGCATACCCGGCGGCAACATCCGCAATATTGCCCTGAATGCCGCATTCATTGCCGCCAACAACGGGCAGGTGGTACGAATGGCCCACATTGCCCAGGCTGCCCGCAGCGAATACACCAAACTCGAACGCACACTAAGCAACGCCGAAATTAGCGGATGGTGATGGCACAACAACTCGACTTTCAAATAAATAACCTCGTGCTACACGGCTTTTCGGCAGACGATGCACCCCACATTAAAGCGGCTCTCGAACGCGAGTTAGGTCGGTTGTTTTCGGAACAGGGCATGCCCTCGTCGCTGATGGTTTCGGGGGAGGTGGGGCATCTGAACGCGGGCGGATATGAAGCGACACCCGGTGCTACACCCGATGCGGTTGGCGGACAGATTGCCCAAACGATTTACGCAGGATTCACAAAATGAGAGCTGTAGCCACCTTACAAACTGGAAGTAAAAATCCGGTCTCATCTGCACCCTTACCGAGAGATGCAGAAAAGGCACCTGCGCAAGCCACCGAGTCTCAGGACACAATGGTTGCCGGGCCGGGCCATAATTTCGGGACGATCAAAGTGAATAGTGGTAACTCGTTCTTAGCCAGTCCGATACGGATTCAGCCCAAACTAACTATAAATCAACCCGGCGATGTATACGAGCAGGAAGCCGATGCCGTGGCAGATCGGATGATGCGGATGCCGGATGTACCTCCGAAACTTTCCGGTAAGGCGGGTTCGATTATTCAGCGCAAATGCAGTCATTGCGAGGAGGAAGAAGGAAAGAAAGTACAGCGTAAAGAAAGTAGCAGTATCCCGGCTGTGTTACCCTCAACTGCCAACTACATTGGGTCATTATCTGGCGGTCGCTCGTTGAGTGTAGGGGAGCGTGGTTTTTTCGAGCCGCGTATCGGCCACGACCTCAGTCGGGTACGGCTTCACACCGATAGCCGCGCGGCTGAATCGGCCCGTGGAATCAGTGCGCTGGCCTATACCAATGGCAGTAATATCGTTTTTGGAGCTGGGCAATATCAACCGGAAACAGATTCGGGGAAACGATTGCTGGCGCATGAACTGGTGCATACGGTGCAGCAGAGCGGGGGACATTTCAAAGCTGTCAAACATGATAGCCACCATCTTGACAGTAATAGCCTTCCGTTGATTCGGGCTAACTCCGTAGCGAGGTCACAATTACAGCTCGTACCTGCACGGGCGGTTCGATTGACGATTATAATGGGACAAAATAATCAGGCCGAATTTGTCATGACCAGAACAGAAGGCGAACCTCTATCGGCTTCCGGCACGGCGAGTGGTATTGATCCGGGCTTTTATCAAGTCTCAAGTAGGACATCTCGCAGCGCAATGATTATCCAAACCGCAGACGGTTTGCCTTTACCAACAACCACTCAGTTCTTTATTGATATTCCCCGCTCAGCTGTTCAACTGCATCGGTTACTTGGAGCCGCCAGAGAGCCAATTGCGATGGAAGTCAGGACGGGCACTGTAAGCGGCTCACCACCGGTGGGAGGGGATCCAAGTTCATCAACACCTACTACACCTTCTGAGCAAGAAGTTGGTCAACTACCGGAACAAGTTCGGCGGGTGCTGTTCAGTAGTACGGCTACTCAACAGGTCCGGCCAACCGACTACCCTGACTTATTACGTATCGGGCTAAAATTAATGGGGTTGTCAGATTCGGAACTGGAAGCCTATCGCGCCCGTACTACAAGCGCAACAACCGATCTGGCAGTTTTCGAAGCCTCAGTAGATCGCTATTTGGCCGAGGTTCTTCAGCGTCGTCAGGCTGTACTCGAACGAGAACAAATCAAGCAACAATTGTTTGGACTCGATAGTGTTTACGGGCAATACCGAAGTTATAGATCATTGTTGACCACCACTAGTATTAGTGCAGGGGCTGGTGCAATGGGCGCAGGAACTGCACTAGGTTCTCAGCCCACATTAAACCGGATGCGTGATGATCTGACCGCCAACCTTCAACGCTATGGATTCAGTAGTATCGCAGTATTTGAACAAACTATCCAGACGTTTGAAACGGCTTTCAGAAGCGAAGCAGTATTGATCGCAAGGGATATGCTCGACCGCTACGAACACGTGTTGGTTGAGCAATACGAGCGTTATCAAAATACTGCGGAGACTACAAATCTTCATCAGCAGTTGCAGCCTGCCCGGCAGCATTATCAGCAGGCAAATCAGATTCGAGAGGACCACCCCGATATGCCCTACACGCCCGACGAAGCAGCCGCGAGTGATTATTGGCAAGGTCAATTCCGAGAGGCACAATTCCAGGGCCAACAGTCTGTTTCAGGCTTGGCATCGACTCAGCCACTTCTGGCCGACCGGAGTATGTCCGCAGAAACGTTAGCCCTTACCGGGCCAGACCGCATTCAAAGCTTTATGCTGGGCTATATCCGAGACCGGCGGGCAGACGTAGCCACAACCCGACGTAATCTGGTCAGTACACCCGACATGATCTTTGAATTACCTCCACTGCTTCAAGCAGCTTATAGAGAGCAAAACATTCAACCGGGATCGATCTATCATCAAATTATTCAGCATCATATTAGTGAACGGCATACGCAGCAGATGATTCTTAGTCTTGGACTTGCCGTATTTGCTCTTGCTGCTGGTCTGCTGAGTGGTGGAACCGGAACTGTTGCCGTGCTGGGTGCGGGTACGGC
>JAJAYX010000513.1 GCA_026785985.1 Rudanella sp.
CGCCGGCCCCCCCGGGCCAAAACCAACCTGCCGCGTTGTTTAAGGGGCCGAAAATATGTTGTTACCTGCCCGGTGGACGGCTAATCCATAAACCGCTCCAATCTCCTGCCCTTTCGCCACCATCGTTTCGGGCGGAGTCAGGCCGGAGGCACTGTAGGGTAGTGACACCAGCACATCGCGCAAACCAGCGGCCTGGGCAGGCGTGGTGGCCGTGCTGCTCATGGGGTCACCGTTAATGTAGCAGGGAACCAGCAGAGCGGGGTTTGAATCGCCACAAAAATGGGCCGGATAATTCAGGGCGAGGTCGACATTGGTGGTGCCACCCGCCACAAAACGAACATCGGTGCGGTTCTGAGTGCCCCGAAAAGAGACAAAGTCGCCCGGCAGAAAATTACTGAACGACAGCCGAAACTGGCCGGAACCCGTGGTGAGCGTATAGGCGCCGGATGCGCTGGTGGTGGCACTGGCAACGGGTGTGTTGGCCGCGTTGACTGCCGTAACCACTACGCCGACAATGCCCGGCTCACCATAAGTACCTGACAATGAAGCTATTTCTTGTTGCCCATTGCTATTGAAATCGCGAAAGACGATTCCACTGACGACTTGCCCAACAGACTGGAAGCTCACCAGGAGCAACAAGCAAAACAGGCCAAAGCCTGACAGGGGTATAGTTCGGTTCATACGGCACATGTCAGTTAGGGTTAGGTTTCTGCAACAACACTCGTTTCAGAAGACGCTTATGAATTTAGACGTTGAAGTCAGCGAAAGGCAACACATGCTAATAAATTAATAAACAAAACACATAGTAAACTAAATCTACTATCACTGTTGACATACATAAATACGTCGTTGGCATACATCGACGGCTCACTCGCCCCGGCCCTATTGACTTCTGTTTACCGAAGTGGCTACTTTGATTCGTAAATGACCGGGTCTTACCGGATTTACAACTGCAATCTTCTTCTCTTTTCGGATAATTTCTCTTATTACCCATGAACACTTTATTTAACGGCTTGCGCACGCGGCCCTGATCGAATCGCTGATGAGTGCCTGTGGCTATACATCGGAGACATTACAGGTGGGTGTGAACGTCGAAAAACAGGAAATAGACGTTGATCAGGCGATTCCATTAGAACTGATTCTCAACGAGATACTAACCAATGCCTTTGAGTATGCACTGCTCACACGTCAAATCTCCGGCTTTCGGTCAATTGCGACAGTCTCGCATCGGAAGGGTATTGTGTGGTTGGCATTGCCTGCGCAATACGATCCTCAAAATTGATGATTACGTATTTATCAAACAGGGGTTTCGGTTTGTCAAAATCAGTTTGGCCGACATTCTGGTGCTCGAAGCCGAAGACGACTACACCTACTTTGTCACCACCAAACGATACATTCTTAGTCTGTCATTATCAGCCGCCCTCGACCGGCTCAACCATCCCCGAATGGTGCGGGTGCATGGGTCATTTGCCGTGAACATACGGCGGGTCGACACCTTCGATGAACAAACCGTGACGCTCGATGGCCACACCGTTCCATTGGGCAAAAACTACAAAGACGATTTTATGCGGAGTCTGCACCTTGATTAAACGATAAATGTGTAATGCGTAATCGGCTGATGCACCAGCATTACGCATTACACATTCATCATTATGCATTACCCGCTTACCGCTGCACGGCAATCCGTTCCGTGAACTGCTTGAAATCGGGGCCGACCACAAACGTGTAGTCACCTTCGGGCAGGCGGTTCAGGTCGAAGCGGTGTACGTGGCCTTTCACATACGTTTCGCTGAATACCAGCGCGTTAATCCGGTCGTAGAGCGCGATGCTCACAGTTTGCGTGCCGGGCATGGCAATCTCGAACTTATTTTTCCCGTAGGGAATCAGCGTTGGTTTAACCAGGGCTGTTGTGTTTTGGGCATCCACATTAACCTCGTTGTTGCGAATGGTCAACCCCTGCGATACCCAGAAGTCGCTGTTCGTGGCCGTGAGGTAATAATGGCCGTTTGGCAGATTGGTCAGGTTGATGGCCGTGACCTTGCTGTCTTTCTCTTTGATGTCACCTTTATAGAGCACCGTCCCGTCATTGTCGATAATGGCCACCTCAACTGGGCCGGGCGTGTAGAGTCGTACTTTCTTGCTGTCGGATTTACGCACCTGAACCCGCGTCACACCGTCATTCGATTGGGCGTAAGTACCTCCCGTACCTACCAGCCCTGCGGCTACCATGAGGGCAGCCATTGTCAATTGAATCCGTTTCATAATCGTTTTGTGAATTAGCGTTTGAACTGCGACAAAGGTGTGCGGTTGACTCTATCTAACGCAAGAGCGGATGGGCTGAAAATCAGGCTTTTGTGCAAACTTCTTTATTCCGTGCAAGTGAATATCGTAATCGTATAGCAAAAAGTGGGAAAGTGCAATAAGTCCCTATAAATGAACTACTTGTATTTTTTCAACGATCTTCAGAAATACTTGAACGCGCCACGGATAGGGCTATATGGGATATGCCTCATAATGCAATTCTACTGTTGAGTGTTGAAAAGAGGATGGAATTGGGGGGATGGATTTGACCCTATTGTAATTGGTGTTTCCATCAATTGGTCTTCTGATTTTGCACCCGAATCCGGCGACACAGCATTCGGATAATGTTCTGCATCACTTCGTCGCGTTCTTCCATCAGGTCGTAGAAGTCGGCCTGGTCAATGCGGAACAGGGTCAGGTCGGTGAGGGCAACAACCGTGGCCGAGCGGGGTTCGGCATCCAGCAACGAGAGTTCGCCTACCACTTCGCCTTCGTTGAGGGTTGTGAGTTGGCGGTCACCGTCGTAAATACCCACCTGACCCCGGTGAATAATGAACATGAACGTGCCAACTTCACCTTTCTGAACAATTGTTTGGCCCTCCGTGCATTGTACTTCTTTCATAATTGGGGCAATCGTACTTAGCACGTTCGCGGGGGTGCTGGCAAACAGTGAACTATTACGCAGTACCAGTACGCGCTCCATTTCGGAGGTGGCAGAAGCGGCTTTGGCGGTGGTGGTATGTTCCATGAGGGCAGAAGTTGAGGATGGTTGAGCTGAGGTTTGTTCAGAAATTAAGTAGTCGGCTACCACCACCGTCCAGGGGGTAAAACGGGTTTGGCCTTGTTGGGTGATATAGGTTTTGAGGTCGGTTTGCTGCTCAAATGGACCAACCGATGCATTCATCAGTTCGAGTCGTTCGGGTAGGGGCAACTCGTCGGTGAGGGCCAGCAGGGTGCCGTACACAGGGCGGGGAATCAGGTTTTCGAGCAGTTCGAGGGAGTTGGCCCGGCGTTCCTGGGCCTGATGATCAAGACTTTGGCGAACGCTGTTCACGGTTTCTTTGTCATACAACCCCATCATCAGCAACAGCAGCCGATCCACCACGCCATCCATTTCATACTGAATGGCTTCGGTCAGTAAGGGCTGCAAACTTCCTTCGGCCTGTCCGTGTAATAGGCGTTGCGCCAACTGGAGTTCTTCGCTCACCAACTGTTCGTATAAGTACTCGGTCTGGTCGGCGACAGGGTACGAACTCAGGCTTTTCAGCAGCGACGACCGCATCGGAACGGGTGTGTGGGGCAGCATATCGAGGAGCCACGTTTGGGCGGCTTTGCTACGAATTCGGTCTACCACCGCAATAGTACGTCTGAGCAACAACGGGTTATCGGTTGCCGACATGGGCATGGGCAAGGCTACCAGAACGGAATCGCCCACCGCAGCCAACGCCCGGACAGCCGTGCGCCCGTGTTGACGGTCGGTCAGAAACGACACCATCTGATGCCAGACCGTGGAGTCGGTTTGCACCCCGCCCGCCAGCAAAGCCGCCGACACAATGGATGCCTCATCGCTTTTGAGAGCCGACAATACATAAGGAACCCGGTCGGTGAGGTGCAAAGCCTGAATACAAGCCAACACAACCTGTTGATCGGTGGGGTTTTGGCCCTGGGCCAGCGCGTTTAAACTGGCCAAAGCGGGTGCCTGACTGAACCCATTCCGGTAGAAACCGATGATGGCTCCCTGCCGCACAGCTCGGTCGCTGGTACTTAACAAACCCGTTGCAATAGCATCTTTCGATTGCCCGGCCAGTAACTGAGCGGCCTGTTGGCGCACCTGCGGGTCGGCATCAGTGCGAACGCGGTTGGTGAGAGCGGTGGGGGGCAACACGATGCCCCGTTCATTGGCAACCTCAAGCGTGCGGAGCCGAACACGGGCATCGGCATGATTCAGCAGGGTTTCGGCCCGGTCAGTGAGCAGGGCGGGCTGGTCGTGGGGCAAATAGTCGAGAGCACCCAACACGGCTTCGGGGCGTTCGCTGCCGAGGGTACGGGCTATTACGGCAGTCGCTTCGGTGGGCAGTGCCACATCCTCGGCGGCAATAAACCGGCGACCCAGCGCGTCCTGTAACGTATGCAGATACTGGTTGTAGGTCTTGCTTAACAGTGGCCACAGCACCAATCCAACCAAACCAATGCCAATGAGAATGGCCCAGTCGGTATAGTGCGGACTTTCGCGCAGGAAAAACAGCAATACCCCTGCCAACCCCATACCGAGGGGTTCAAAAAAGCCCTTGGCCAGCGTGTGTCCTTTCAAACGTTGCCCGGCGGGCAGGGGTTGAAACAGCACCAGCACCACGGGGTCGAACAAAGCACGTCGCACCACCTCGAACACTAAATAGAGGCCGCACAAGTAGATCATTTGCAGGTTTTCGTCGTTTGGTCGTAGCCAGACAAACCCGTAGAGCAGCACCCAGCCGAGGGCGGCACCGGGCAACAGTCGGAGCGTGTTCAGAATACCAAACCGTTCGAGGGTTCGGCGCGAGGCCAGGACTTTCACCACCATCGCCACCAAATAGGTCAGTGCCAGCACATAACTCAAGTAAGTCAGTACAGCAGCCTGATGGTGAACCTTATGTTTTACGTTGATAAAAAACTCATATTCGATACCAGCCGCCATCATCGCCACCGGAATCATGCTCAAACACACCGCCCGAATCAGTTCGCTACCCCCAAAAAACTGTCGTACCCAGCGCGTTTGGGGTCGGCGGATGGGTCGGGCGGGCGCGTGGGGTGCGTGAACATTATGGAGCCGAATGGTGAGTGATGTAATGTATAAGGCTGCTCCGAAAACGGCAAACGCCAGCACCAGCAAGGCCAGTAAATCGCTATGACTGTGAATGAGAGCCACCAGAATGGCCCCCAATGCCTTGGCGGGCAAATCGCCTGAGCTGATAATACTGAACAATCGCTTGCTCTGCCGAACGTCGAACACCAATGCTGAAATAGCCCAGAATTCAAGATTTGTTAACAGATAAATACCCCGAAAACCAACCATAATGGCCACAGCAGCCGCCACCGAATGCCCAAATGCCACCAAAACCGCAATAATTGCCGTGAGCAAAATAACGGCCCATAGCACCCGAACCACCAACCGACTGAGTTTTAGATGATGCTCAAAGTGGGCATAAATTCGCCCGATTCCCATCATGCCCAATGCCGAAACAATGTAGGCAACGGGCAAACTTGTTTCGGGTTTATTTTCGAGCAGAATCACGTTGGCTGTTACATACACCAGCATAGTGCCAATGCCCAACAGGAAGTTGTGCAGAAAAAACAGCCGGACGGTTTGCCCTTCGTCGGCACGAATACCAAGCGAGCGATTAAACTGTTCAGAAGAGCGGTTTCCAATCATAAAAGCAAAGAAAACACAAAATGGGCAATTTTGCCCAGAAGCCATTATCTTACCGGACTAAAACTTCCCTTCTCCAATTTACTTATGGATTTCTCGGACGAAATTGCCTCCACTGTATTCTGCCCACTAATCGTCCTATGGGTTCGGCGTTTTGTCGGTACGCAAACCCGTGTACCGGCCTGGGACGGATGGCTCAAAAACAACTGGCTGGTGTTTGGGGCATTTGTCGCTGTTGCAGCCGTCTTTAACCTGGCCTGGCCCCTGATTTTGCTTTGGTTCATTGTAACCGGCGTACTAGTGTACACGGCTTGGTTGTTAAAATCTTATCAGCCCGCTAAAACGCTGTTTCAGGGTCTGTTACCCTTTCTGGCCGTCCTTGCGATCAGCAAACTGATTCAAGCAGTGGCCCCCAGTTTTGCAAAGCAATATGATACGCCCATTGGTTTAAGCATTACCGCTACGGCTATCTGGCTGATCGCTTCGTTTGTGTTTGCCAATCGCCAGAAAAAAGACTGGATCAAACGCGAAGCCGAACGAGCCGAAGAAGCGGAACGTCGCCGGATTGCTGAAGCCAAGAAACTGGAACTGGAATACCTTGTTTCGGAACGAACAGCCGAAATTACCCGCCAGAAAGAAGAACTCCAGGAAGCCTTCGCCGAATTAAAAGCCGTTCAGAATCAACTGATTCAGCAGGAAAAATTAGCCTCGCTGGGCGAACTCACAGCGGGCATCGCCCACGAAATTCAGAACCCGCTCAACTTCGTTAACAACTTCTCGGAAGTCAGCCAGGAATTGGTGCAGGAGATCAAAGAAGAACGGCAAAAGGCCAAAGAGCAACGCGACGAAGATCTGGTGGTTGAATTACTGGATGATTTGGCTCAGAACCTGCAAAAGATCACGCATCATGGCGGGCGGGCCAGCAGCATCGTGAAAGGAATGCTCCAACACTCCCGCGCCAGCACCGGCCAACGCGAACTCACCGACCTCAACGCCCTGGCCGACGAGTACCTCAAACTGGCTTACCACGGTTTGCGGGCCAAAGACAAAACGTTCAATGCCCGTTTCGAACTGAAACCTGATCCCGGCATCGGTCAGGTGAGTGTGGTGCCACAAGACATTGGCCGGGTGTTCCTCAACCTTTATAACAACGGGTTTTATGCCACCCAACAACGGGTGAAGCTGAACCAACCCGGCTACCAACCCATCGTGACTGTGCAACTTGAGTGTGCCAACGAACGGGTGGTCATTCGGGTAAAGGACAACGGCATGGGAATGCCCGATGCAGTAAAAGCCAA
>JAJAYX010000514.1 GCA_026785985.1 Rudanella sp.
GCATATCCACCCGCCCTCCGCAGGGTTCACTTTCGACCTTGCCCCGCCGAATAATTTCGCCACAACTCACAGGGATACTGACCTCTGCTGCATCCATACCTAACTTGTTCAGAGCCGCCGTTGCCGTCATGATCTTGGCCGTTGAACCGGGAGCCGTGGGGTAAGTCATGGCGAGGTCGCGGTCGGTGACGAGGTAGGGTAATAACATCCGTTCGCGATCGGGCAACACCATTTCGTCGGGTTTCTGGAGGTTGGGCAACGGATGCACCGCCGAAGCCAGCACCTCACCTGTGGCGGCATCCAGCACCGCCACCGACAACCGTTTATCGCTGTATTCTGAACCGGCCAGCGCATTTTGAAGGGCCACCTGCAAGGCTGCATCCACGCTCAGGTGTAGGTTCCGGTTCCGCGATTTGTAGTCGGCCACCACCCGCCCGTCGATACCCGAACGCAGAGCCGGGGCCAGTTCGCGGTAGTCGTAATAGGGCAGGGTGAGGGGCCGGGTCACGGCGGGGGTGAATCGGTCGGCGCGGTAGTGGCTGGTTATCAGCGTATTCTGGCGGGGGTGATTGTCGAAACCCCGCAGATCGCTGAGGTGGGCAGCTTCGGCAAAATAGCCGTTTTGTTGTCCCCAGAATAGGCGGGTGTTCGCATCGCCCGTCCAGAAAAACAATTGTTCCCCAAAGGGGTAAAACCGTTTCAACCGCTTGTTGGTCATAGCCTTAACGGTGTTTTCATCAAGCCCGGCCTTTCGCAATTGGGGCATATTCCGGCGCACGGTGTCGGGCGAGGAGGTGGCCAGCACACGCCCGGCCCGGTCGTAGAGCGTACCGGCAGCCAGCGCATCGGTCAGGCGGTTAATACGCGGATTATAGCTGTAAACGGGCAGTCCGTCGCGGCTCAGCACCCGGCTGGGCCGCACAATGTAGTCCGACCAGTTGAGCAGTGCGACCTCCCCCGCCCGGCCCGCCAGCACCAGCGACCCGATCAGGAACCCGGCAATGCCCGTGGCCAAAACGGGGTCGTAATGTTTTTCGAGGTAGTCGTGTTGCAGCGACACGCCGGGGCAGTTGGCCACCGCAAACACCACGCCCATTGCCGTGAGGTTGATGACGAGCGACACGTTGCCATAGCTCAGAAACGGCACCGAAATGCCCGTGAGCGGTACTAAGCCCAGCGAGCCGCCCGCAATCAGCAAAAACTGAACCCCAGTGGCCAGTGCGATACCGGCACACAAATAAAAACTGAACGGTTGCCCCGCCCGACGAGCATGGAGCAGCGTCCGGTGAATCAACAGAAACAGCAACAGAAATACCGTCACTAACCCCAGCCAACCTAACTCTTCGGCCAAACTGGGCAAAATCATGTCGGTGTGGGCGGCAGGCATGGCCGTGGCGAATCCCTTACCCAAACCCTGCCCCGTGAAACCTCCCGTGGCCATTGTCCAGAAGCTATGGGCGAGGTGGTCGCCCCCATACACATCGTTGTTCCAGGGACTCATCCACATGGCTTTACGGTCGGCAAGGCGGTCGCCCACCACGGGAATCTGGTCGCCAAAGGCAAAGGCGGCAATCACCAGCACGAGCAGCACCGGCCCTTCGGCCAGCAGTGCCAGCCAGCCAGCCGAGGTGGCAGTACGGGCGTGGCCTTTGTAAATGAGCAATAGCACGGCAGCCACCAAGCCCAAAACCGTGGCCCACAGGCCGGGCAACAGCCAGAGGGCAATGCCATAGACCAATCCGGCCAACAGCGTAATGGCAAGCGTTTGGCGGGCGATGGTATAGAACAGCAGGAAGGTGAACCCGATTACGAGGGCCGGTCCCATATCGCCAAGCAACAGGTAAAGTCCCATCAAAATACCCATACCCAGAAACACGCCGATGCTCACCTGGAACCGCCAACGGAGGTCAGGCAGGGTGCGAATCTGCTCTTCGTGGGCGGCAAAAAAGCCGGCCAGAAACAGCAGAACAAGGTATTTAGTGAGTTCGCTGGGTTGAAAAAGCAACCCGCCAACCCGCAAATTAACCCGAACCCCGCTGCCTTCCGGCCCCGTTCCGAACAGCAGCGTCAGGCCAGCCAACCCAAAAGCCAGCAGCAGCCATGTCCAGCCCGTTTGCCGAAAAACCGACCGTTTCTGCAGGTTCAGCAGCGGATCGAACCACCAGCGGGTATAAAATTTCCCGATGGGCAGTTGCGACACAAGCGCCATTCCCAGCAGCCCCAGGCCCACACCCAGCACCGCCTGTCCGCCGTAGAATGTATCGCCGAGGGGATCCTGAATAGCCAGGAGCGTCAGCACGGAAACCCCCGTCAGCAGCATTAGAATGGGCAACAGCAGCGGGTCGGGTTGGAATCGGCGAATAGTCCAGACGAGATGCACCAACCAGAACGCCAGCAGAAACAGGCCCACCTGCAACCAGAACATTCCCCGAAATTCGCCCGGCCTGCGCACCGTGAATGCCCGGTCGCTTTTCAGTTGCCCATAGGCCACCGGGCCAATTAGCCGGAGTGTGTGGGGGCGGGCCGTAAACGCAAACTCCGCCGAACTGGTGAGCTTGGCCGCCCCCCTCCGCCCGCCAAACTCAAAGCCCGGTTTGAGGGGCAACACGCTGTAGGAAGCATCCGGGCGCAGGCCCGCAAAAGCAAACCGACCGTCGGCATCGGTGCGGGCAAAGGTGCGGGCGTTGGGAGTCTCGTCGGCCTCGTCGGGGTGGGCGCGATTTTGTTCTAATTGCACCAAAACGCCCGCCATTGGCCGGGGTTCGGGGTCATTGGTCATCACCTGCCCGGCGAGTTGCAAACCACCAGCCCCAACAGTTGCCGGATATGGCCGGGGGTTATTCAGTTCCCGGTTATAGAGCAGCGAATCGAAGCCAATCAATTGCCGCGATGTTCGCAGGCGGCTCTGGAAACTGGCCCCGCCAATAGTGCTTTTCCAGACCACGGGAGTAGTGATGGCAAAGGCCCGTTTGTTGATGGCTCCGAGGTTGTCGGGGATGCCTTCGAGCCGGAGTTTGGCGGGCAGCGAGTCGGCAATGAGAGCGATGTCGCGGGGGTCGGTCAGGTAACTGCCCTGCCGGAGCAGCCGTTGAATGGATTCGCCCCGGATGCCAGGCTGTAAATTCAGTTTAATACCGGTGGCATACTCTTGTTCGGCGGTGTTGAGAGCATCGTGTCGGTTTATGTACAGGCGAACAAACAACAACAGCAGCAGGGCTGTGGTAACGAGCAGGTAAGCCCGCTCAGTTGAAAATTGGCTACTCTTCATGCGTAGGGAATCGGGAACGTGGTTTTGTGGGCTTTCAGTTCTCAAACAACGCATGCTTAGTCAGGTTTTGTACCTACCATAAGGAATAATCGCCGATATGGCTCAATAGTCCCGATCGTGCTATTGGGGCCATAGGTTAATTCCGTAACTTTCACGTTGACAAATGCGTTTTGCCAGAGATTTGCGCATCGTGATAGAACAGATACTATTTACGGCCAACCTGCACAATGGAATGGTGATTGGTTCAGCCCTGCACAGGTTTCGGGTTGTTCTCAAAAGGTGATTACCTGCCGAATGGCATCGCCAGCCGCCAGTCGGTCGAAACCGGCATTGATCTGGCCGAGCGGAAATGTGTGCGTTAGCAGAGCATCAACGGGTAACCGACCATCCTGATACAGAGTAATATAGGCTGGAATGTCCCGCGACGGAATGCAACTGCCGAGGTACGATCCTTGCAGGGTTCGCTCTTCGGCAACGAGTTGCAGGGGCGATAACGCCATTCGTTTATCGGAAGCCGGCAAACCACCCGTAATGGTTTTACCACCCCGTGCTGTGGCTTGAAATGTAAACTCCAAAGCGGCCACGACCCCCGCAAACTCCAGCCCGACATCGACCCCGCCCCGACTGATGTCTTTCACTTGTTCCAATGCCCTGGGATCGGCGGGGTCGATGGCGACATGGGCACCGAGGGCCAATGCTTTTTGTCGTTTCTCGGCACTGATATCAGCCACAATTACCCGACTGGCACCACTGGCCAATGCTCCCAGCAAGGCGGCAAAACCAACACCGCCCAAGCCGGTAATCAGCACCGTTTGGCCCAGCCGGACGTTTGCCGTATTGACCACCGCCCCAACGCCCGTGATCACCGCGCAGCCAAACAAAGCCGCCACGGTGAAGGGAAGTTGTTTGTCGATTTTTACGACCGAATGCCGGGACGCAACCACATACTCGGCAAAGCCCGACACGCCCAGATGATGAAAAACGGGTTGCTGTTGACTATCCATCAGGCGTTTACCCCTACCAAGCAATTCGCCACTGGCGTTGGCGGCAGCACCGGGCTGGCAAAGGGCAGGTCGCCCTGTTGCGCACGAATGACAGTGTCCGCAGGTCGGAACGAACGAAAAAACAACGTGATCCCCCACTTGTAAACCCCGTACATGAGGGCCACATTCCACAATTTCGCCAGCCGCTTCGTGGCCCAGCGCCATTGGCAGGGGGCGGGGGCGGTTTCCCTCAATCACCGACAGATCGGAATGGCAGAGACCAGCCGCATGAATTTTCACCAGAACTTCGCTGGGCCCCGGTGGTTGCAAATCAAGTTCCTCAATAGTGAGGGGTTGGCTCGATGAATAGGGCCGACTGAGGCCCATTTGGCGTAAAACAGCCGCTTTTGACTTCATTGTGTTTTTATTGGTTCACCAGAATCGTTTGCAGCAACGCCCGGAGTGTATCATGAATCGGTACGGGTCGGCGGGTTTGACGATGTACATAAACATGGGTAAACTGTCCCTGTGCCGAAGCGGTCTGCTCTTCATTTTTGAAGATACCCGCTTCGTAGCGCACACTCGAATTGCCCAACTTGCTCACCGCGAGACCCGCCACAATGGTATCTGGAAACGCCACCGAATCGAGGTACGTACACTGGGTGTCGATAACCAGCCCGATGGTGGCTCCGGCCTGAAAATCGAGTTCGCCGTTCACCACCAAAAACTGATTCACCACCGTATCGAACCAACTGTAATAGACCACATTATTCACGTGACCATAGACATCATTGTCCATCCAGCGCGTGGTGATCGGGAGGAAATACCGAAAGTCAGTCCGGTTTTTTGGAATTACCCGCATGGTTTCTTCAGCGTAACAAACCCTACAATTAGTTAAATTTGACTATTCATCGCGAAGCCGCGCCGACGAACCGGACAAAAAAGTGATCCACTGCCCTCTTCTAAACTAAGAAAGGAGACTTGACGAGCCAGTTACCTTATTAAAAGAAGGGCCTGGAAACGCTAGTTTGTCGGTCGATTCAGTATAGGGTAAACCCTAAATTTTCACAAAGTAGGGTTTACCCTATTCCATAAAGGGGTTATGAAGTCCTAATTTTGCTAAACAAAGTGGTTCTTAAAAAGTTATTGCGGAAGCGCGGGTAAACTCGTACTATTGACCTGTTATGGAAATAGAC